>JBOHAK010000025.1:0-3293 GCA_050697795.1 Gaiellaceae bacterium | reverse complement strand
CGGCGTCGGGCGCGCCGTTCTCGCGCAGGCTGCCGACGAGCCGGTCGATCTCCGTCACCGTCTCGCGGGCGACGTCCTCGATCGTCGTGAGCGCTTCGCGGGCGCGCTCCGGGTCCTGCTCGGCGTGGAGCCGCGCGGCCCCCGCCTGGACGAGGATGACGTTGATCGCGTGGCCGGCCGAGTCGTGCAGGTCGCGGGCGATGCGCATCCGCTCCTCCGCGACAGCGAGCCGTCCCTCGCGCTCGGCGTCCTGCTCGGCCCGGCGGGCGCGCTCCGCGAGCTCGGCCATCCGCTCCCGCCTCAGCCGGATGCGGTCGCCGATCACCCACGCGCCGCCCCACAGGACGATGCCGAAGAGCGGCTCGACGACCGGAGCCTCGCCGTCCTGGCCGATGGTGACACCGGCTAGGTGGAGCGCGTAAAGGGCGACGACGACGGCCGCGGTGAGCCGCCGTCCGCCGCGCGTCTCGGCCGGGTGGAGCCCCAGGAAGAAGAGCGCTAGGGTGGGGCCGAGGGGCGGGCCCGGCGGATAGCCGAGCGCGTTGAGCGCGGCGCTGGCGCTCGCCGTGAGGACGAAGACGCCGAGCGGGAACGTCCGCCGGAAGGCGAGCGGGAGCGCGGCGAGCCCGCCGAGGACGACGCCGAGGGCGTCGAGCGTCCGGTCGCCCTCCTCGTGCAGCTTGGAGAGCAGGACGAGGGTGAGCGCGAAGACGACGACCGCGATCGTCAGGTCGACGCCGAGCCGCTGCGCCCGCCCCGGGCGGCGCGGACGACTTCCGGGTCCGGTCGCGTACGTGTCCACCGTCGAGCGAGCGTAGCGCCGCGCGCCTGGCCCGGCGTCGCCCGCGGGGAGGAAGCACCTCCTCCCGCGGGAGGAGGCCGAGGATCGCCCCGGCGGAGGGCGCCGGTTCCTCCTCGCAGACGTTTCGGCGGCGGGCGCGCGGACCTAGCGTGGAGAGCTCCGATCCCGAGCCACGGGAGGAGCGCCATGACCACCGAAGGAACCAGCCTCACGCAGGGCCGGCTTGCCCGCCTCGCCGACCTCGCCTACCGCCGCCGCGGCCTGGTGGTGCTGGCGTGGGTGGCTGCCCTCGCCGTCGTGATCGGGGGAGTCTCGCGGCTCACGGCCGACTTCGACGTGGACTTCGGCACGCCCGGCTCCGAGTCGGACGCGGCGGCCGACGTCCTCGAGCGGCACTTCCCGCAGACGTCCGGCGAGTCCGTGAACGTCGTCTGGAAGTCCGAGGCCGGCGCCGCCGCGCCGGCCGTCGACCGGCGTGTCGAGCGCTTCCTCGCCCAGGCCGGGCAGCTCGCGGACATCGGGGACCCCGGCCCGCCGCGGATCTCCCGCGACGGGACCGTCGGCCTGGTCGCCCTCGACCTCGAGCAGCCGGCGTGGGACGTCCCGACGGCGACGGGGGAGCGCCTCATCGAGCTCGCCGAGGAGGCCGACGGGAACGGCCTGCAACTCGAGGTTGGCGGCAACCTGATCCGCAACGCCCAGGGCGGCACGAGCCCCGAAATGGCAGGCCTGCTCGCGGCCGCGGTCATCCTGCTCGTCGCGTTCGGATCCGTCGTCGCGGCCGGGCTACCGCTGCTGATCGCCGTCTTCGGGCTCGGCATCTCCGCGACCCTGATCGGCGTTCTCGCCGCCTTCGTCGACGTCCCGGAGTTCACGCCGGCCGTCGCCGGGCTGATCGGGATCGGAGTCGGGATCGACTACGCGCTCCTCGTCGTGACGCGGTTCAGGACCGCGCTCGCCGGCGGCTCCGACCCGAGGGCCGCCGTGGCCGAGGCGGTCTCCACCGCCGGCCGCAGCGTGCTCGTCGCGGGCGGGACGGTCGTCATCTCCCTGCTCGGGCTCTTCCTCATGGGCATCGGCTACCTCCAGGGCGTCGCCCTCGGCGCGAGCCTGGCCGTGCTCGTCGTGATGGCCGCGTCCGTCACCCTGCTGCCGGCCGTGCTCGCGTTCGCCGGACGGCGCGTCGACCGGCTCCGCCTGCCGGGCCTCGGCCGAACGCTGCGGTCCGACGAGGGCACCGTCTCGAGCCGGTGGAGCAGCGCCATCCAGCGGCGCTCCTGGACGGCAGTCGTGCTCGCCTCCGTGCTGCTGGTGGCGCTTGCCGCGCCCGTTCTCGGGCTCCGGTTCGGCTTCCCCGACGAGGGCACCGACCCGGCGGGGGTGCCGACGCGGGAGGCCTACGAGCTCGCGAGCGAGGGCTTCGGCCCGGGCTCCGCGGGCCCGCTCCTTCTCGTCGCCGAGCTCGACGGAAGGGACGGTGCGGCCGCGCTCGACCGCCTCGCCGCCGGGGTGAGCGGAGCGCCGGGCGTCGCGTACGTGGGCGAGCCGGTGCGGAGCCCCGACGGCGCCGCGGCGCTCGTCCCGGTCGTGCCGGCCGGCTCGCCCCAGAGCGCCGAGACCGAGGAGCTCGTGCACTCGCTGCGCGACGACGTCGTCCCCGGCGCGCTCGCTGGGAGCGACGTCGACGTGCACGTCGGCGGGCTGACGGCCGCCTTCATCGACCAGAGCGAGTACGTCGCCGGACGGCTGCCCCTCTTCGTCGCCGGCGTCGTGGGGCTCTCGTTCCTGCTCCTGCTCGCGGCGTTCCGCTCGCCGCTTCTCGCGCTCAAGGCGGGGCTCATGAACCTGCTCTCGATCGGAGCCGCCTACGGCGTCACCGCGCTCGTGGCCGAGGGCGGGGCGGTGGGCTCGCTGATCGGCGTCGAGAGCGAGACGCCGGTGCCGCCCTTCATGCCCGTGATGATGTTCGCGATCCTCTTCGGCCTCTCGATGGACTACGAGGTGTTCCTGCTCTCGCGCGTGCGCGAGGAATACCTCCGCCACGGCGACACGTCGCTCGCCGTGCGCGACGGGCTGGCGAGAACGGCCCGCGTGATCACGGCCGCCGCGGCCATCATGGTCGCCGTCTTTCTCGCGTTCGTCTTCTCCACGGAGGTCTTCCTGAAGCTGATGGGAATCGGGATGGCGACGGCGATCCTCGTGGACGCGACCGTCGTCCGCATGGTGCTCGCGCCCGCGCTCATGCAGCTGATGGGACGGGCGAACTGGTGGATCCCCTCCTGGCTCGACCGCGTCCTGCCGCGCCTGGATGCACCGCCGGCGCGGCGGAAGGCCTGGGCGGGGGCGTCGCGGTGACGGCGCCCCCGCCCGTGGCCCGAGCGGCGACAATGCGGCCCATGCGCGTCTCGGCGAAGGTGGACTACGCCCTCCGGGCGGCCGTGCAGCTCGCGGCCGCCGGCGAGGGACCGACGAAGGGCGAGCGCATCGCCGA
>JBOHAK010000024.1:0-2646 GCA_050697795.1 Gaiellaceae bacterium | reverse complement strand
GCCGTCCAGGTCGGCGGCTAGCCCGCCGGCTCCGGCTCCGGCTGCGGAAGCGGCGCGGGCTCGTAGCGCGCCCGCACCTCGTCGATCCAGCCGGCCAGCCGCTCCGCCAGCTCGCCGTCGCGGATCTCGAGCACGTTCTCGGCGTTCCGCTCGCCCGAGTGGGACAGGTTGTAGCTGCCCGTGAAGACGAGGTCGTCAGCGACGGTGAGCTTCGCGTGCATGAAGTCGTGGACGTCGTCGCCGCGCCCGTACGGCGTCGAGGCCTTCCCGGAGAAGGGGGCGCGCCCGAACACGCGGGCGATGAGCGGGATCTTCCATTCGGAGTTCCCGTTCAGCCGCCACTGGTGGTAGACGCCTTGCATCTGGGTGCCGTCGACGACGCCGGCGACATCGACCTCGCCGTCGGAGACGCACTCGGCGAGCGCGCCGAGGACGGGCCCCGAGGTGAGAACGGGCGAGCAGACGCGGATCCGCCGGCGCGACTTCGCGATCCGGTGTGCGATGCGGGTCGCGAGGGCCTCGCCGTGTCCCGGGGAGAACCATGCCCGCACGCGCCGGCCGTCCACGTCCACCGGGTTCGGGTCGACGAAGCCGCTCTCCTCCACCGAGCCCGTCGTCCACAGCTGCTCGAAGTCCTTCGTGTACGCGGCCGCCACCGCGTTCGACCCGACGAGGACGATGACGTTCTCGCAGCGGGTCCACGAGTCGTCGGTCCAGTTCGTCGAGCCCGTCCAGACCGCGTCCCCGTCGCGGATCACGTACTTGTGGTGCATGAGGTCCGGGACTCCCGGGATCGGCCTCGTCGGCACGTCGAGGCTGTCGATGAGGGTCGGCTCGCCCTGGGGAGGCGGGAAGAGCGGCGGTGGCTTCTCGTAGTCGGCGTTGAAGGCGAGCCGAACGGCGACGCCGCGCCGTTCCGCCTCGACGACGGCCTCGCCCACGATCTTGGCGGTCGGCTGGAGGAGATCGAAGTCGTAGAGGGCGAGGTCGAGGGTCCGACGGGCTGCGCCGAGGAAGGCGGCGAGCTGCTCGGCGACCTGCAGCGCGGGCTGGCCGCCGTCGGTGAGCGTGCGGACCTCGATCACGGCGGCGTGACCTTAGCGGGGTTCCGGCGACCTGTCAGGCGTAGCCGCGGACGCGCAGGTACGCGACGAGCACGCTCGCCGCGGCGAGCCCGAGCAGGATGAGCACGCTCATCGCGTCGAGCCGCCCGTAGACCGGGTGGCGGCCGGCAGCCGAGAGCGCGAGGACGGCCAGCATGCCGCCGACGAGCCCACCCAGGTGACCGCCGATCGAGATGTTCGACACCGCGAAGGTGAAGATGACGTTCAGGACGACGACGAAGAGCGCGCCGCCTCCGAAGACGTAGATCTGGCGCCGCTCGAGCACAAGGCCCGCGCCCAGGATTCCGAAGACGGCGCCAGAGGCCCCGACCGTGTTGGTGCCGGGGGAGGTGAGCAGGAGCGCGCCGGCGGAGCCCGCGAGCGCGGAGACGAGGTAGACGCCGAGGAAGCGGCCGCGGCCGAGCGCCGTCTCGAGCGCCTGCCCGAACCACCAGAGCATCAGCATGTTGAAGGCGAGGTGGATCAGGCTCGCGTGCAGGAAGGCGCCGGTGATGAGCCGCCACCATTCGCCGTCTGCGACGTCGAAGCCGTTCAGCGCCCAGCGGTCCACGAACTCGTTCGAAGGCGAGAGTGCCCCGGATCCCTGTGCGACCGAGACGAGGAAGACCGCGATGTTGACTGCGATGAGCGTCTTGGTGACGACCGCGCCGGTCGCACTCCCGGCCGCCCGGCTTACCTTCTTCGTCGCCGCTCGGGCGCCGGTCGCCTGGCCGGCGCACTCGGGGCACTTGATCCCGACCGCGGCGTAGACCATGCAGTCGGGGCAGATCGGCCGGCCGCAGTTCGAGCAGCTCACGGCGGTCTCGCGCCCCGGGTGCCGGTAGCAGGTACGGGTCTGCGTCTCGGGGCTGGCCATGCGAGTCATCGTAGCCGTGCCGTGTAAGGTCAAGGGTCGATGCGCGTGCACGTCGCGTTCACCCCGGCGGAGACCGTGCACGCGCCCGTCGCCGTCGTCGTGGACGTCCTCCGGGCCACCTCGACGATCGCCCAGGCGCTCGCCTCGGGCTACCGCCGCGTCCTCTGCTGCGCGGAGATCGAGGAGGCTCGCGAGCTGCGGGTCCGGCTCGGCGAGGGGGTGCTCGCCGGGGAGCGGCTCGCGCAGGCCATCCCCGGCTTCGAGCTCGGCAACTCGCCCGTCGAGTTCGTGGAGCCGCGCGGCGAGACGGTCGTCCTGACGACGACGAACGGAACGCGCGCCATCGTGGCGGCGGCGGCGAGCGCGGAGACCGTCCTCGTCGGCAGCCTGCTCAACCTCGCCGCCGTCGCCGAGGCCGCCCGTGAGGCGGGATCCGCCGTCGAGGTGGTGTGCGCCGGCGTGGACGGCCGCTTCACCCTCGACGACGCGTACTGCGCCGGCCGAATCGCGACCTTGCTCGGGGGCGAGCGGTCGGACGCGGCCGAGGCGGCCGTGCGGCTGGCGGGGTCCTTCGCGACCGCCGAGGAGGCCTTGCGCGCCGCGGAGAACCCGCGCCAGGAAGCGCTCGGGGACGACTTGGCGTGGTGCGCGCGCGAGAGCGTGCTC
>JBOHAK010000023.1:0-7291 GCA_050697795.1 Gaiellaceae bacterium | reverse complement strand
GCCGTACTCGGCGACGAGCGCGGCGGCCACGTCGTCCTGCGTCGAAAGCGGGTTCGAGGCGCAGAGCACGACGTCGGCGCCTCCCGCCTTCAGCGTGCGGGCGAGGTTCGCCGTCTCCGTCGTGACGTGGAGGCAGGCCGAGACGCGGATGCCGTCCAGCGGACGCTCGCGCTCGAACCGCTCGCGGATCGCCGTGAGGACCGGCATCTGCCGGTCGGCCCATTCGATGCGGGTGACGCCCGCGGGAGCGAGGCCGAGATCCTTGATGTCGTGGCTGGGGGCAGTCGTGGCCATGGCCGCGGGTCAGTCTAATGAAAGAGGCAGTTCAGGCCGGGATCAGGCGTCCGCGCGGCCGTAGCGGTCCTCGAGCCGGACGACGTCGTCGAGCTCCGGTGTCGAGACCTCGAGCACGAACGTGTCCTCGAGCGCTCGCCAGCGGTGCACGGTCCCGGGCTTGAAGCGGAACGCCCGCCCGGGCCCGACGACCTCGACGTCGGGCGTCCGGCCCGGCTCTCCCACCTCGAGCTCGATGCGGCCCGAGTGGATGTAGATGACCTCGTCCTTCTTGCGGTGGAACTGGAGGCTGAGCTGCTCGCCGGCGCGGATGAAGAGCACCTTGCCGAGGTAGCTGTCCGTCACCGCGTAGACCAGCTCGTAGCCCCACGGCTTCTCGACGCGCTCGACGGGGACGGCGAAGCGGTCGAGGTCGAGGAGGTTGGGCGTCAGATCACTGATGGCGCGGTCATACCCCAGCGCTCTCACCCACGTCAAGCCACTCCGGGTGCGCCCGGACGTGCTCGTCCGCCGCGCGCAGCTCCTTCGGCGTGTTCACGGTGAGCCAGAGGCCCTGGTAGCGAAACGCGCGCAGGCGCCCACCCGCGGCGAGCGCGGGGAACGTCGTCCGCTCGTGGTCGCCGTGCTCCGGCAGCGCTGTCAGCGCCTCCTCGCCGAGCACGTACACCCCGCAGCTCACCCACTGGGGCAGGAGGCCGGCCTCGCGGAACCCGGCGACCGTGTCGTCCTCGCCCAGCTCGACGACGCCGAACGGGGAGCGCGGCCGCGTCACCGTGACCGTCGCCGCCGCGCCGGTCTCCCGGTGCCGGGCGAGGAGCGCCGCGAAATCGAGCGCGAGCAGCTCGTCGCCGTTGAGGGCCAGGACATCCCCCTCCTCACGCCTCGCCCGCACGGCGAAGCGCAGTCCGCCGCCCCGGCCGAGCGGCTCCGGCTCGCCGACGGCGACGATCTCCGGGCCGAGGCCGGCGAGCTCCGACTCGAAGAGACCCTCCTGTCCGGCCGCGCAGCTCAGCACCACGCGCTCCACGCCGGCCCGGGCAAGCTGGGCGATCTGGTAGGCGGCGAGCGGCCTCCCGGCGATGTCGACGAGGGCCTTGGGGCGGTTGAGGGCGGCCTCGCCGAGCCGCTCGGCCCTCCCGCCGGCCAGGATGATCGCCTCCACCTCTGCGCCTAGCTGGCGCCGGGGGCGCGGAGCGGCCTGAGCCCGCGCGCGACGGCGATCATGGTCTCGTTCGAGAGCCGGTTCTGGAGCGTGTTCACGACCCAGTAGGCGGCGCCGCCGTCCTCGAACGCGATCATGTGGAGCTTCTGGCCGCTGAAGTACAGCTTGTAGACGCGGCCGCCGATCCTGCGCTCGAGCGTCGGCCCGTTGAGGATCGGCGCGTCGGTCCAGCTCGTCTGCTGGATGCCCCAGTACTCGTTCGCGCCGGTCGAGTACGTCATACGGAGTGCCCGGTGCTCCCCCTCGAGCAGGTACGTGCGCACGGGGCTCTCGCTCGCGAGCGACGAGCTCTCCTCGCGCATGGTCGGGACCATGATCGGGAACTCCACCTTCTTCCGCAGCGGGCGCAGGAGCGGCGTGGCGGAGCCGGGATCCCGCACGACGGCGGCCGGCTGCCGCTCCGGTGTCGTGTCCGTCGGCGCGGGGCCGAGCGCCCCCTGGAAGGTACTGCCGACGATCACGCGGATCATGGTCGGGAGCTCGGCGCGCGCCTGCTCCACGTCGGCGTCGCCGAAGAGGTCCGCGAGCTGCTGTGCCGCCTCCTCCGCCCCGGCGGCGGCGGGGTCGTAGCGCACGCTCGTGTGGAAGTAGTCGAACGTCGCGGCATTGCCGCCGTTCGTGGTCGGGTAGCCGATCTGGCCCAGGAGGTAGGCGGCGTCGTCGGCCGCGCCCGCGACCCCGTTCCCGTTCTGCACCTCGACGCTGACCTCGGACGGCGGCGGCGCGTCCGGGCCCTTCGGCTTCTGCCCGGTCGCCACGTCCAGCGCCTTCTCCGAGGCCTCGACGTCCGGGTTCATGAAGCGCCGCACGGCGGCGTCGAGATCGCCTTCCGAGACGGCCAGCTCGTTGTAGCCCGAGACGTTCTCGAGGGTCACCTGCTGGAAGTTCCCGGCCGGGAGGCCGTAGACGAGGCGGGCGTAGCTGATCACCTCGCCGGAGTCGAGCGGCTTGTTCCCGCCCTTGGCGACCTCGACGTTCTCCGTCACGGTCTTGACGATCCCGGGGAGCTGGAAGAGCGACCAGTTGCTCGACACCTGCTGCTTGAAGGCCTTCACGAACTCCTGCTGGCGCACGACCCGGTAGAGGTCCGAGTCGGTGTGCCGGAAGCGCACGAAGTCGAGCGCCGCGCGGCCGCCGAGATGCTGGTAGCCCGGCTTCAGGTTGATCCTCGCGTAGGTCTGGCCGAACCCGAGCCCCTCGTTGTCGTTGTGATACCGCTGGTCGACGTCCATGTAGACGCCTCCGAGGCGGTCGACGATCGTGCGGAAGGCGCGGAAGTTGACGGTGATCATGTAGTTGATCGGGACGCCGGTCAGCTCCTTGACGGTCAGGAGCGTTCCGCGCGGGCCGCAGTAGGAGTACGCCTCGTTGATGCGCCCGGTCCAGGCCGGGTGGCCCGTGCAGCCCGGGATGTCGACGATGAGGTCGCGGGGAAACGAGAGGAGCGTCACGGCGTTCTTGTCCGGGTGGGCGCGCAGGAGCATGACCGTGTCCGAGCGTGAGCCCGCGTCGGTCTCTCCCGCCCGCTTGTCGTAGCCGATGACGATGGCCGTGGCCGGCTCGCCCGCGGCGGGGGCCGCATCCAGCTCCTTCGCCGCCGCCACGGCCTCCGGCGAGGTCGCGACGAGCGCCGCCACGCTGTAGTCGAAGTAGAGCTTGACGCCGCCCGCGAGCGCGCCCGCGGCCACCAGCACCGCGACGACGAGCCACATGACCAGCTTGCCCAGCAGGCGGAACGGATGCCTGCGCGTGCGATAGAAGGAGCGCCCGGACGCGGGCGACCCACGCCCGTCCGACCCGGGCGGCCGGCGCCGCGGCGGCACGGCGGCGACCCGGAGCGGCGGGTCGGGAGCGAAGGGCGCCTCGGGCGGCGAGGCGCCGTTGCCGTTCGCCGAGCCGCGTATGCCTTTCTTCAGAGTCGTCCGCATCTACGAAAAGTCGCCTCCCGGCGACGGGGTGAGGATAGCGGAGCGCACGGCCGTCCTCCCGTTCTACAGTCCCCGCACGGTCTCCTGCGCAATCCACTGGGCGACCGCCAGGAGGCTCTCGGTCTCCTCGTACACGTGCAGCTGCTCGTCAGCGCCCGTGCCCCGTGCGAGGACGGACTCCACCGACTCGAGCTCGGCGGCGCAGCCGAGCCGGCGGGCGGCCGGCTCGCAGCGCTCGACGAGGGCGAGCAGGGCGTCCCGGGCCGGTCGCTCCGTGTCGTGCTCGAGGTCGACGAGGCGGGCCTCGATCCCGTCGCGGGCGGCCCGCCACTTGTTCTCGTCGACGAGCGTGACGGGTTGGATCGCCGGCTTGTTGCCCGCCTCGAAGGCGTCCGCGAACGTCGCCACGAGGCTCTGCGTGAGGGCGACGAGCGCCGCCACCGAGTCGATGCGCGTCTGGGCGTCGCAGATGCGCAGCTCGATCGTCCCCAGCCGCGGGTGCGGCCTGAGATCCCACCAGATGTAGGTGTAGTCGGGAAAGGAGTTCGTCCTCACGCCGCGCTCGACCAGGAGCTCGAACTCCTCGTAGGAGGAGAACGCGGGTGGCAGCCCCGAGCGCGGGAACGCCTCGAAGACCTTCGTGCGAGTGGAGGCGAGGCCGGTGGGCCGGGCCTGCCAGAACGGGGAGTTGACGGAGAAGGCGAGCAACTCGGGCAGGAACGTGCGGGCGGCGTTGGCGCAGGCGATAGCGGTGTCGGGCGAGTCGAGCCCCACGTGGACGTGGAGGCCGAAGATCAGCTCGCGCTCCGCGACCCAGCGCATGTCCTCGAGGAGCTCGAGGTAGCGGGGCCGGTCGGTCACCTCCTGGTGCTCGTAGCGGGAGAAGGGGTGCGTGCCGGCGGAGGCGATGAGCGCGTCGCGCTCCGCCGCCGCGTCCCGCAGCCGCGCGCGGAGGCCCTTGAGGTCCTCCATCGCCTCGTCCACCGAGCCGGCGACGTTCGTGGCCACCTCGACGACCGACTGGAGGAGCTCCGGCTTGAACCGCCCCTCGTGCTCCTCCTCGTCCTCGACCTCCGAGAGGATCTCGTCGATGCGGGAGACGAGCTCGTGGCTCTCCCGGCCGACGATCTGGAACTCCTCCTCGACGCCCAGGCTGAACGGGCGGCCCTTGCCGAAGTTCTGCTCCACGAGCGGCGCAGGTTAGCGGCGGCGTCTAGGTCGGATCGTACGAGAGGTTCGGAGAGAGCCAGCGCTCGGTCTCGCGCAGCTCCTGTCCCTTGCGCGCAGCGTAGTCCTCCACCTGGTCGCGCGCGATGCGGCCGATCGAGAAGTAGCGCGCGGATGGATGGTGGAGGTAGAGGCCGCTCACGCTCGCCGCCGGGCTCATCGCGAACGTCTCGGTCAGCTCGATCCCGAGCTCGCGCGCTCCGAGCAGGTCGAAGAGCTTGCCCTTCTCGGAGTGGTCCGGACAGGCTGGGTAGCCGAACGCGGGACGGATGCCGCGGAAACGCTCGGCGATGAGGTCGTCGCTCGTGAGGCGGGGCCCCTCCTCGTACCAGTCGCGCCGGCTCCGCTCGTGCAGGAGCTCGGCGAACGCCTCCGCGAGGCGGTCGGCGAGCGCCTTGACCATGATGGCGCGGTAGGGGTCGTTCTCCGCCTCGAAGCGCGTGACGAGCTCGTCCGCCCCGTGAATCGCGACCGCGAACGCGCCGATTCGATCGTCTTCCGGAGAGACGTAGTCAGCGAGGCAGCGATTCGGGCGCGAGTCTCCGTAGGCCGCCTGCTGGCGCAGCATGCAGAAGCGCGTCCCGTTCTCGAGGGCGACGTCGTCCCCCTCGGCGACCGCGCGCCAGAACCCATGGACCCCGACGGGGTGCAGCAACCCGCCGGCCGCGACCTCGTCGAGGAGCTCGTTGGCGTTCTCGTAGAGCTCCCGCGCGACCTCCCCCTTCTCGGGATCGTCGAGCAGCTTCGGGAACTTCCCCTTCAGCTCCCAGGCGTGGAAGAAGAACTGCCAGTCCACGTACTCGCGGAGGCTCTCGACGTCCACCTCGACGGCCGCCGTTCCGAGGAAGCCGGGCTCAGGGACCTCGGCGAAGGAGACCGCCTCACGGTTGGCGCGCGCGCGCCCGAGCGGGAGGAGCGGCTTGCGCTCCTTCTCCGCGTGGAGTGCGCGCAGGCGCTCCTGCGCCTCCCGGTTCTCGCCGTCGAGCCGCGCGCGGCGCTCGGGCTCGAGCAGGTCGGAGACGACGCCCACGACCCGGGAGGCGTCGAGCACGTGCAGGGTCGGGCGGCCGTAGGCGGGAGCGATCTTCACGGCCGTGTGCTGGCGCGAGGTCGTCGCTCCGCCGATCAGAAGCGGGAGGTCGAGGCCCCGGCGCTCCATCTCCTTGGCGACGTGCACCATCTCGTCGAGCGAGGGCGTGATGAGGCCCGAGAGCCCGACGATGTCGCACCCCTCGACGGCCGCCGTGTCGAGGATCCGGTCGGCCGGGACCATGACGCCGAGGTCGATCACCTCGTAGCTGTTGCAGCCGAGGACGACGCCGACGATGTTCTTGCCGATGTCGTGCACGTCGCCCTTGACGGTCGCGAGGACGACCTTGCCGCGGGCGCGCCCGTTGCCGCCCGCCTTCTCGGCCTCCATGAACGGCTCCAGGTAGGCGACGGCGCGCTTCATCGCGCGGGCGCTCTTCACGACCTGCGGCAGGAACATCTTTCCGGAGCCGAACAGGTCGCCGACGATCGACATGCCGTCCATGAGCGGCCCCTCGATCACGTCGAGCGGCCGCGGGAGCTTCTGCCTCGCCTCCTCCGTGTCCGCCTCGATGAAGTCGACGATGCCGTGCACGAGCGCGAAGGAAAGGCGCTCCTCGACCGTCGCCTCGCGCCAGGAGAGGTCGATCTCCCGCTTCGTCCCCTCGCCGCGCACGGTCTCTGCGAACGCCACCATGCGCTCGGTCGCGTCCGGCCGGCGGTTGAAGACGATGTCCTCGACGTGCTCGAGCAGGTCCGGGGGGACGTCCTCGTAGACGGCGAGCTGGCCAGCGTTGACGATGCCCATGTCGAGGCCTGCCTGGATGGCGTGGTAGAGGAAGGCCGAGTGGATCGCCTCGCGCACGACCTCGTTGCCGCGGAACGAGAACGAGAGGTTCGAGATCCCGCCCGAGATCTTGGCGCCGGGGCAGCGCTCCTTGATCCGCGGCGCGGCCTCGATGAAGGCCCGCGCGAAGTCGTTGTGCTCCTCCATGCCCGTCGCGACCGCGAGGACGTTCGGGTCGAAGACGATGTCGTCGGGCGGGAAGCCGACCTCGTCGACGAGCAGGCGGTATGCCCGCTCGCAGATCTCCACCTTGCGGTCGGCGGTGTCCGCCTGGCCCTGCTCGTCGAAGGCCATCACGACCGCGCCCGCCCCGTATCTCCGGACGGCGCGCGCCTTCGCGAGGAAGTCCTCCTCCCCCTCCTTCAGGCTCAGCGAGTTGACGATCCCCTTCCCCTGCACGCACTTGAGGCCGGCCTCGATGACCGACCAGCGCGAGCTGTCCACCATGATCGGCAGGCGCGCGACCTCGGGCTCGGTGGCAACGAGGTTCAGGAACGTCGTCATCGCCGCCTCGGAGTCGAGCAAGTCGGCGTCCATGTTCACGTCGAGGATGTTCGCGCCGCCGCGCACCTGGTCGAGCGCGACGTCGAGCGCTCCCTGGAAGTCGCCGGCCTCGATGAGGCGGCGGAAGCGGGCGGAGCCGGTGACGTTCGTCCGCTCGCCGACCATGACGAAGTTCGCGTCCTCGAAGATCGAGAACGGCTCGAGGCCGCTGAAGCGCGTGACGCCCGGGCGCTCGGGCAC
>JBOHAK010000022.1:0-26196 GCA_050697795.1 Gaiellaceae bacterium | reverse complement strand
AGCTGCGCGTGGTCGCCGACTGGACGGTGTCCCTCTTCTTCCGGCGCGACATCGCCGAGCTCTCCATGCTCGGCCACCCCGAGCGGCTCGAGCTCCCGCACGGCGAGAAATAGAGGGGCGCCCGTCTCGGCGCGCCCCTCTGCGGTTCTCGTCGTGACCGGTTACAGGAAGCGGAAGAAGGCGCGGTGCTGCCTGCCGTCGTCGCGCGTCAGCACGACCTCGCGGCACGTCCCCGCCCACTCCGCGAGCGTCTTCCAGTTGTAGTGGAAGACGCCCTGCGGGTTCACCGTCAGCTTCGAGCCGCCGGACGTCACTGTGTCGACCGGAAGCTCCCGCGGGGTGATGAACGCCGGATTCTGGCTCGGCACCCGCAGCGTCGCGCAATCCACACGGCGGGAGAAGGGCGAGCCGCTGTCCTTGAGGACGTCCAGCTGCCTGTAGCCGTCCGCGGTGAACCTGAGCGGCACCGCATCGCCCGCATCTACCTCGTTCAGCTGCCCATACGGCTGCGTGACCGGGCTCTGGAAGCCGCGCAGGCACGCCGGAGCCGTGTCGTAGGCCTCGCTGTTGTCATCGCGGTTCGTCGTCCCCTGCACGGCGCTGAAGCCGAAGCCGCGCCGGGAGAAGGAGGACCAGAGCGTGCACGTGTCCTCGCCGCGCAGCGCCTCCGCCGCGGCGACGATCGCCGCCCGGGACACGACGAGCCCCGGGAAGCAGCCCTGCAGCTTCAGCCCGTCAGTCACGTACTGGAGCGAGCGGTTGTTGCCGCCCGTGTCCCAGTCCTCGTAGACGTTCGGGTTGAACCCATGCTTGTCGACGAGGTCCCAGCTCATGTCCCAGAGCGTGGCGGCCCAGCCGTGGCCGAGGCCGTGCGGGAGCGCCAGCGACGTCCCGTTCAGCCAGCCGTTCGTCTTGATGCTGTCGTAGGTGAACGGCTGGATCTCCATGGTGCGGGAGTAGGGGCGCGGCCGGAGGCCGTTGCCCTGGCGGTTCGGCTGGAAGAGGACGTACGGCACGAGGCCGCGCGTGGTTGCCGGATCGTCCAGCTCCGGGTTCATGAGCAGCGTGATGGCGTAGTAGTCACTCCAGCCCTCGCCGGCCTGCTCGTTCCCGCCCAGGCAGTTGATTCCCGGACCGCCCGTGAGGCGGTTCGAGATCCCGTGCCCGTACTCGTGGAAGATGATCCCGGTGTCGAAGTCGCCGTCGCGGATCCCCGGATGGTCCGGGTGCTTGCGCACCGTCCCCGACGCCGGAAGCCCAGCCTTGATCGCGGCGCCGTCGTTCTGCGAGACGCTGACGGCAGGGGTCGTGGGCGGCGCGGCGACCATCGAGCCGCTCAGGGTCGGCGGCGTGCCGTCGCCGCCGGTGTTGTTGGCGATGACGACCGCCACCGCGCCTGCGGCCTCCGCGTTGTGCACCTGCTGGAGGAAGGTGCAGACGGGAGGCTGGTTGTTCGGAGGCGGGGGCGGCGTGTTCGCCCGGTCGACGAGGGCGATCGCGCCGGCCGGCAGCGGGCCGTACGGCTCGCAGCCGTCGTTGACCGTCCCGACCGGGCCGGTGGCGACGCCGTCGTTCACGAGGACGATCGGGCCGCTCGTGCCCGCGGGCGTTGCGGGAGGCCCGAACCGCGACCAGACCGCGCCGAACTCGCCCACGCCGTCGACGACGACCTGGTTCTGCCGGCCGAACTGGTTCCCCGGCCAGAGGAACATCTGCATCCGCGGCGTGCCGCCGGCCGAGGGGGTGCTGAAGTTGGCGTTGTTGGTGCCCGACCCGTCGGCGGCCTCGCAGCGAACGTAGTCGCCGTTCGTTCCCACCCCGCCGTAGTTGATGGCCTGGAAGTTGTCGGCCGGCTCGTCGAAGCCGTACCGGTAGATGATGTCGTGGATCGTGTTGCAGCCGTAGAAGAGGTTCGTGGTCACGGCCTCACGGTAGGCCTGCGCGTGCTGCGCGAAGTCGACCGGGAAGTCGAAGTCGAGGCCGGGGCCGCCCTCCGGACTCCCGCCGAAGTCGGCCTGCTCGTTGTCGTCCTGGTCCTGGTACGCGTGGACGTTGTTGCCACGGGTGATCGAGAACTCGGCCCCCGGGGCGCCGTCCGTGTCGTGCCACCCGAACGGGGAGGCCGGGCCGTCAGCCGGATTTTCGACGAGCTGGCGCGGCGCGTCGTTCGGACTCTCGTCCGGGAGGCGGAACACGCGGTAGCTCGACCCGTCGATGACCGGGTTCGGCGAGACCGGATACGTGGTGGCCGCCGCCGCCGAGAGGTTCGTGCGCGCAAGCGTGCTCGCCAGGTCCTCGAGGTTGTCCTCGTTCGTCCAGTCGTCGGCGGCGAGCAGATCGCCGGTCTCGGCGTCCACGGTGGCGTTCCACAGGTGACCGTCCGAGGACTCGTCGATCGTCAGCTGCCAGGCGAGCCGGAGCCCGTCCCCGGTCGGCTGCCACCCCAGACGGGCCGGGATCGGCTCGTTGGAGATGCCGCCGCCCGAGACCACAGTCTTCTGAGCGGCTCCGGCGCTGCGGCTGAGGATGCGCAGGTTCGCCGGATCGTCGAGCTCGAGGCCGTCGGCCGCGGCCACGACCGCCTCGGTCGCACCGAGCTCCTCGGCGCCGGAGGCATCCGTGGCGAGACCGCGGACGAAGCCGCCTCCCGTGAAGATCACGCTCCGGTCGGCCGCGACGTTGACGGTCGCGTGCCCGCCGAAGACCTCGAGCCCGCGATAGCGCTGGTTCAGGTTGACGTGCGTGACGCCGCTGTGAGAGCTCGTGTACGAGCTCGTGACGAAGAGATCGGCGACGTCGGCGCTGGTGACGCCGAGCTCCGCCGCGTTCTCCCTCACATGGCTCAGCGCGATGCCGAGCGCATCCTCGGCGCCGGCTGCCTGAGCGGACTCGTTTCCGCCGTCCGACGCGGACATGGAGCCCGGCACGAGCACGAGCGCCATGAGCGCGGCGACGAGGACCAGAAGCAGTCCTGGTGGCCTGCAAGGCATAGGTACTCCCCCCTTTGGTGCCCCGTCTGCCTGCGGGGCGTCTTGGAGCTGACAGCGGCCGGAGTCTCTCAGGGAGCGTCGCCTGTGTCAAAAGAGAAGCTCGGTTGGTGTTTCGGGCACGGAGAACGAGGAGCGCCCGTTGCCGGGCGCTCCCCTCGTTCCCTCTGTCGTCGATGGGTTACAGGAAGCGGAAGAAGGCGCGGTGCTGCCTGCCGTCGTCGCGCGTCAGCACGACCTCGCGGCACGTCCCCGCCCACTCCGCGAGCGTCAGCCAGTTGTAGTGGAACACGCCCTGCGGGTTCACCGTCAGCTTCGAGCCGCCCGGCGTCTGCGTGGCGATCGGCAGCTCACGCGGCGTCACGAACGCCGGGTCTACGCTCGGCACCTGCAGGGTCGTGCAGTCCACACGGCGGGAGAAGGGCGAGCCGCTGTCCTTGAGGACGTCCAGCTGCCTGTAGCCGTCCGCGGTGAACCTGAGCGGCACCGCCTCGCCCGCATCGACCTCGTTCAGCGCCCCGTACGGCTGCGTGACCGGGCTCTGGAAGCCCCGCCGGCAGCTCGGATGCGTGTCGAACGCCTCGGCGTTGTCGTTGCGGTTCGTGGTGCCCTGCACGGCGCTCGAGCCGAGGCCGCGACGAGCGAAGGCGGCCCACACCGTACAGGTGTCCTCGCCGCCGAGCGCCTCCGCCGCGGCGACGATCGCGCCGCGGGCGACGACGAGGCCCGGCCCGCAGCCCTGCATCTTGAGGCCGTCGATCACGTACTGGATTGCGCGGTTGTTGCCGCCCGTGTCCCAGGCGCCGTACACGTTCGGGTTGAACCCATGCTTGTCGATCAGGTCCCAGTTGAGGTCCCAAAGCGTGGCGGCCCAGCCGTGGCCGAGCCCGTGCGGGAGCGCCAGCGAGGTCCCGTTCAGCCAGCCGTTCGTCTTGATGCTGTCGTACGTGAAAGGCTGGATCGACATGTCGCGCGTGTAGGGGCGCGGCCGGATGCCGGCGCCGTGGCGGTCGTCCTGGAAGAGCGCGTACGTGCCCATGCCGCGGGGCTCGTCCGGGTCGTCCAGGGCGGGGTCGAGCGTGAGCGTGATCGCCAGGTAGTCGCTCCAGCCCTCGCCCGCCTGCTCGTTTCCGGTGAGGCAGTTCTGGGTCTTCGGACCGCCGGTGAGGCGGTTGGAGACGCCGTGGCCGTACTCGTGAATGATGATCCCGTTGTCGAGGTCGCCGTCGCGCACGGGCGTCTGGCTGGGCCAGAGGTACATCTGCATCCGCGGGCGGCCGCCGTCCGCGGCCGGCGTGGAGAAGTTGGCGTTGTTCGTGCCGCCCCCGTCCTGCGCCTCCGCCTGGACGTCGTCGCCGCCGACGCCGCCGCGACCGTAGTTGTTGACCTGGAAGTTCCCCGACGGCTCGTCGAACCCGTAGCCGTACAGGACGTCGTGGATGATGTTGTTCCAGAAGAAGAGGTTGGTGACGGCCGCGTCCCAGTAGTCGTGCGGGTGCTCGGTGAGGAGGTCGATCGGGAAGTCGAAGTCGAGACCCGGTCCGCCCTCCGGCTCGGTCGGGTTCGGCTCGGGAACGATCTTGACGCTCCCGGTCGCCGGGAGACCGGCCTTGATCGTGTTCCCGTCGTCGAGCGAGACCATGACCGACGGAATGGCGATCGTCGGATCCGTGCCGCCCATGGTGATCGGCGGCCCCGCCACGTTGTTGATCACGATGGCGGCGCCCGCCCCGGCGTCCTGCGCGTTCTTCACCTTGACGGTGAAGTTGCAGTTGCCGCGGTCGGCGAGCGGGATCGTACCGGCCGGCAACGCGAACGGCTCGCAGCCGTCCGAGGTCGTGTCGACGCCGTCGTTCACCACGACGAGGGCCCCGGAGACACCCGCCTCCGTCGGCGGAGGGCCGAACGCCGCGGTCACGGCGTCGTACGTGCCGGCCGCGGGGGACGGCGCGTCGACGACCACCGCCGGAAGGCCGCCCGTCGGCGCGTTGTCGTTGTTGCGGTCCGTGTAGGCGTGCGCGTTGTTGCCGCGCGCGGTCGTGAACTCGGGACCCGCGGCCGCGTCGGTGTCGTGCCAGCCGAACGGTGAGGCCGTCGCGTCGGCCGGGTTGGTCTCGAGCGTCCGCGGCCCGTCGTTCGGGCTCTCCTTCGGCAACGCAAACACCCGGTAGCTCGACCCGTCGTTCACGGGGTTCGGAGACGAGAGCGCCGACGCGCCGGACGCCAGCGAGACGCCCCCGCCGGAGCGGGCCAGCGTGCTCTCGAGCCCTGCGCGGGTGTCCTGCGATGTCCAGTCGTCCGCGTCGAGCAGCTCGCCTGTCACCGCGTCCACCGTGGCGTTCCAGAGATGCACGCTCGCGGAGTCGTCGATCGTGAGCTGCCAGGCGAGGCGCAGCCCGTCCGCGGTGGGGTGCCACCCCAGCCGCGCCGGAATCGGCTCGTCGGAGATGCCGCCGCCCGAGACGACCGTCTCCTGGGCGGCGCCGCCGCTGCGGCGGAGGACGCGCAGGCCCGACGGCTCCGCGAGATCGAGGCCGCTTGCCGCCGCCTCGACGGCCTCGGTCGCGCCCGTGTCCGCTGTGGCGGACCCGGCAGCGCGCAGGTCGTTCACGAAGCTGCCGGCGGCGAAGATCACCTTCCCGCCGGCGCCGACGTTGACGGTGGCGTGGCCCCCGAAGACCTCGAGGTCCTCGAAGCGCTGGTTCAGGTTGACGTGCGTGACGCCGTTGTGCGAGCTGCGGTAGCTGCTCGTGACGACGAGGTCGGCGACGTCGGCGCGCGTCACGCCGAGCTCGGCGGCGTTCGCGTCGACGTATCTCAGCGCAACGTCGACCGCCCCGGCCTCCGTCGCGTTCGCTGTCCCGGTGTCGGCCGCGGGCATCGCGCTCGGGACGAGCGCGAGTGTCAACGCGGCCAGCGCAAGGACCAGCCAAAAGGATCTAGACGGCATGTCTTTCCCCCTCCTGCCCTAAGGGGCGTCGCTGTGGACGCGGGCAGTCTCTCACCGCCGGGAAAGCGCGTCAATGGATCAATTGACTTGCCGTTATGACTCCAAGTGACTGTAAACACACGGAGGCTCTCGGCCGATACAGACGGGCATGAGAGCGGTCCTCAAGGCGAGAGCGGCCTCCGCCGTCGCCGTCTGCGCGACCGGCGCGGCGCTGCCGGCCGCCGCACTCGCGCTCGCCTGGCGCCGCGAGGCGCACTTCGGAGACGCCCTGCACTTCTGGGGCGTCGGCGGGGCTGCGCTCGCCGCCACAGCGGCGGCGCTCACCCTCACGATCGTCGGGACCCGCCGCCGCGACGCCCGCACGGTCATCGTCGGGACGGCGTTCTCGGCGATGGCCGCGCTCCTCATGCTCCACGGGCTCTCCTCGCCCGGCGTCCTCGTCGGATTCAACGGCCTCGTGTCCTTCACGGGCGGCGCGACTCTCCCCCTCGGCGCCGCCGTCCTCGCGCTCACGGCGCTTCCCTCGGTCCAGCGCCCCGGGAACGTGGGACGGCTGCTCGTCCTGCAGGCCGTGCTCCTCGCCGCAGTCACCGTCGTCGGCACCGTCGGCATGCTGCGCCCGAGCTTCGTGCCGTCCGTCCCCGAGCCGGGCGGGCCGCTCGCGCTCACGACGCTCGCCGTCGGCCTCGCGCTCTTCGCCTTCCTCGGCCTGCGCGCCGTCAACACGTTCTTCCTCACCCGCCGACGCGCCGACCTCCTGGTCGTGGTCGGCCTCGCCTTCCTCGCGACGTCGCTCGTCGCGGCGCTCGTCCTCAGCTACATGCACCTCGGATGGTGGCTCGGCCATGCCTTCGAGCTCCTCGGAATCCTGCTCGTGGGCGTCCCGGTAGCGGTCGACCTCCACCGCGGCACTCAGTCACGCTCGCTCACCGGCGGTCCGCGGGCGGGCGAGCTCGTCTCGGCCGAGGAGGCCTTCCTGGGCGCGCGCGTGCGGGCGCTCACGCTCCGCCTCGCCGAGAAGGACGAGTACACGGAGGAGCACACCCGTCGGGTCGCGCTCCGCGCGGTGCAGGTCGGAGAGGAGCTGGGTCTGCCCCCGACCCGCCTGCGCGTCCTCGCCACGGGCGGGCTGCTGCACGACATCGGGAAGCTCTCCGTCCCCGACGAGATCCTCAAGAAGCCGGGTCCGCTCGACGACGACGAGTTCGCCGTCATCAAGCTGCACCCCGAGTGGGGCCACCGGCTGCTCGGCGAGCTCGGCGGCTTTCCGGAGCCGGTGCGCCGACTCGTGCTCGACCACCACGAGCGCCTGGACGGAAGCGGATACCCCAACCGGCTCGCCGGCGCCGCGCTCGATCTCGAGACCCGCGTGCTCGCGGTCTGCGACGTCTACGACGCCCTGCTCTCGGAGCGCGTCTACCGCGCCGCCTGGAGCCACGAGCGGGCGATCCAACTTCTGCGGGACGAGGCGGGAACGTCCTTCGACTCCTCGTGCGTTTCCGCCCTCGAGCGGGTTCTCGCCCGCGACGTCACCTTCTCGCTCGGCCTGGCAGTCTAAGGAGGGATGCCCTCCGAGCTCGACCGCGCCGTCTCCTTCGAGGAGGCGCTTCGCGAGCGCTGCGCCGAGCGGATCGTCCCTTTCCGCTTCGGGCGCGCCCTCTTCAACGACACGCTGCCGCTCGTGTGGGACCTGAACGTCCTCCGCGTGGACAGGCCCGCCGGCGCAACGGCCGAGGCGCTCGCCGCGGAGGCCGACCGCCTGCAGGGAGAGGCCGGCCACAGCCATCGGCGCGTGGCCGTCAACGACGAGGGCGCCGGCGACTTGCTCGCCGACCCGTTTCGCTCGCTCGGCTGGCGGGTCGACCGCTTCCTCGTCATGGGCTGGCGTGGCGGGGGCGAGCGGGTCGCCGAGATAACCACACCCGTCGAGGAGGTCGACGCGGCCGCGCTCAGGCCGCTGCGCGAGGTGATCGTCCGCAACGAGCCGTGGGCGAAGAGCGAGGAGGTCACGCGCATGGTGGTCGACTCGGCGCAGCTGCTCGGCCGCGTGGGGAACGCGCGTCACTTCGCCGTGCGCGTGCACGGAGAGGTGGCGAGTGCGGCCGACCTCTACTCCGACGCGCGCACCGCGCAGGTCGAGGACGTGGCGACCTCCCCGGAGCACCGGGGCCGCGGCTTCGCGACCGCGGTCGTCCTGCGCGCCGTCGAGGAGGCGCTCGCGACGGGTCACGACTTCGTCTTCCTCGTCGCCGACGCCGACGACTGGCCCAGGGAGCTCTACGTCCGCCTGGGCTTCGCGCCCCTCGGACACACCTGGACGTACCTCAGGACCCCGGTTTAGCGGAGCTCGCGGAGCGCGCCGGCAAGCGACTGGCGTGCCGTGAGCACGCCCTCGAAGAGGTCGCCCTCCCGCTCGACGCGTCCGAGGACGATCTCCATCGTGAAGTCGAGCGGGTCGAGCTGGTCGCTCACCTCGTCCCAGCGGAGCGGCGTCGAGACGGGCGCGCCCGCCCGCGGCCGCACCGAGTAGGCCGACGCGATCGTCTTCCCCTCGCCGTTCTGGTTCGCGTCGACGAGCACGCCGCGCCGCTTCGCCTTCGACCACTCCGTCGTGACGAGGCCGCGGTGCGTGCGGGCGAGCGTCCCCGCGACGATCTCCGCGAACTCGCGCGTTTCGTCGTAGGTCGCGCGGCGCTCGATGGGTACGAGCACGTGGAACCCGTCGGCGCCGCTCGTCTTGGGGAAGCCGGCGAGACCGAGCGCGTCGAGGACCTCCTTGACGAGGAGCGCCACCTGCACGACCTCGCGGAAGCCCGCGTCCGGCGAGGGATCGAGGTCGAAGAGCACCCAGTCCGGCCGCTCGGGCCGGTCGACGCGCGAGTACCAGGTGTTCATGTCGATGCAGCCCATGTTCACCATCCAGAGGAGCGCGAGCTCGTCGTTCACCAGCGGGTAGCGGATCGTCCGCTTCTGGCGCGTCTCCCGCGACGTCGAGCGGTAGGTCTTCGAGGGGATCCACTCGGGCATGTGCGAGGGCGCGTCCTTCTGGAAGAAGTGGTTCCCCTGCCAGCCGTCCGGATAGCGCTTCATCGTGAACGGGCGATCACGCAGGTGCGGCAGGAGGGCGGGCGCCACCTCCCGGTAGTAGGCGAGCAGGTCGCCCTTCGTGATCCCCTCGTCGGGCCAGAAGACCTTGTCGAGGTTCGAGAGCCGGAGGGTGCGGCGGCCGCGGCGGAGCTCCGTCTCGAGCGGCTCCTCGCGCCGGACCTCGGCCGGTGCCTTGTCCTCGCGCAGGCCCTTGTACGAGGGCGCGCGGAGGCGGCCGTCGTGCGTCCACTCGGCGAACTCGACCTCGCAGACGAGCTTCGGCGTCACCCAGACGACGTCGGCCTTCTTCACCTTCGGCATCTTCGGGACGACCGCGAACGGCGCGGTCGCCCGCTCGAGCGGCCGCAGCTTGCGCATCAGCTTCTCGATCTCATCCTCGGTGAAGCCGGTGCCGCAGTTGCCGGCGTAGTGCAGCTCGCCGCCGCGGTTGACCGCGAGGACGAGCGAGCCGAGCCGTCCCGACCGCCGGCCCTGGCCCCTCGTGTACCCGGCGATCACGAACTCCTGCCGTCCGTGCGTCTTCACCTTGAGCCAGTCGCGCGTGCGCCGACCCGGCTGGTAGCGGGAGTCCGCCTTCTTGGCGATCACCCCCTCGAGCCCCTGCGCCTGGGCGGCCTCGTAGAGCGCCTGCCCGTCGTCGAAGGCCTCGGAGAGCCGCACCGTCCCGTCGCGGAGGTCGAGCAGCTCGGTAAGCCGGGTACGGCGCTCGCGGAGCGGCAGATCGACGAGCGGCTCGCCGTCCACCTCGAGGACGTCGAAGGCGTAGTAGACGAGCGGCCCCTTGCCCTGCTGCATGACGGAGAAGCTCGAGCGCCCGTCCTCGTCGAGCGCACACACCTCGCCGTCGAGCACGCAGTCGGGTGTCCGGACGGCGCGGGCGAGGGCCCTCGCCACGTGCGCGAAACGCCCGGTCAGGTCGTTGCCGCGCCGGCTCGTCAACGTCGCCTCCCCGCCGGCGAGGCGCGCGATCGCGCGGTAGCCGTCCCACTTCACCTCGTGCATCCACTCGTCCCCGGGGGGCACCTCCGGCGCGAGGGTGGCGAGCATGGGGGCGTATTCCCGGCTCGTCGCCGTCGCGGAGGGGGCGGATTCGTCCTGCTTCCGAAGCAGGAGCCAATTCTTCTCGTCGCCGTCGAGCTTCGCCGGAACGAGGGTCCACGTCCCGCGGAGACGCTCGCCGGCGAGCCGCACGGTCAGCCCGCCGTCCTTCTTCTCCTCGACGAGCTCGTAGGTCCCGTGGTCCCAGATCTCGACCGTGCCGCCGCCGTACTGGCCGGCCGGGATCTCGCCCTCGAAGGTCGCGTACTCGAGCGGGTGGTCCTCGACGTGGACCGCCAGGTGGCGCTGGCCGGGCTCGCGCGGGATCCCCTTCGGGACTGCCCAGCTCGCGAGCGCGCCGCCGCGCTCGAGCCGAAAGTCGTAGTGGAGGCGCCGGGCATCGTGGCGCTGCACCACGAAGATGGGGTCGCCGCCCGAGCCCGGGGCCGCACCGAAGGGCTCCGGCGTCCGGCCGCGCGAGCGCTTGCGCTCGTACTCGCGGAGGCGTGCCACGCGCTAAGGATGCCTCGCCGGCGGCCTCCACCGCCGCGGGTGTTTACGCCGGAGAGCCTCGGGTACAAGGCGAGCGTATTCGAGTCGCCGACCGGGGGGTTGGCACGCGGGGCCGGCCTTGGTGCCGGCCCCGTCACTTGTCCGGGACGGGTCACAGGGTCGGGGGATAACCCTGTGGACGCTGTGGATTGCCGAACTCTCGATGTCTACTCGAGGTACAGGCCCATCGCCCGGAACCGGCGTCGGCGCAGGCGTCGGCGCTCGTCCGCATCGAGGGGCTCGACCTCCGCGAGCGCCGCGCGCAGCGACTCGCCGAGGAGGCGCGCGGCCTCGTCGGGGCTCGTGTGGGCGCCGCCCTCGGGCTCCGGGACGATCCCGTCCACAACACCGAGCTCGAAGCAGTGGAGCGCGTCCGGCTTGAAGGCGGCCGCCGCCTTCTTCGCTTCGCCCGCGTCGCGCCAGAGGATCGCGGCGCAGCCCTCCGGCGAGATCACCGAGTAGATGGCGTTCTCCTGCATGAGCACGCGGTCGGCGAGCGCGATGGCGACGGCGCCGCCCGATCCGCCCTCCCCGATCACGCACGCGATGCTCGGAACGCGGAGCCGCGCCATGAGGAGCTGGCAGCGGGCGATCCAGCCGCCCTGCCCGTGCTGCTCGGCCGCCACGCCGGGGTAGGCGCCCGGGGTGTCGACCAGGGTGAGGACGGGGAAGCCGTGACGGTCGGCGAGCTCCATCGTCCGCATCGCCTTGCGGTAGCCCTCCGGGTAGGTCATGCCGAAGTTCCGATGCGTGCGCTCCCGGATGTCGCGCCCCTTCTGGTGCCCGACGAGGACGACAGTGCGGCCGTCGAGACGGGCGAGGCCCGCGACGATCGCCGGGTCGTCGGCCAGCGCGCGGTCGCCGTGGAGCTCGACGAAGTCGTCGCAGATCCGCTCGACGTAGTCGAGCGTGTACGGGCGGTCCTGGTGGCGGGCGAGCTCGACCGAGTGCCAGACGTCGTCCGCGCTCGGCTCGGCGGCCATGCGCTCGAGCTGGCGCTTGAGCCGGGCCATCTCGCCCGAGACCCCCACGCCGCGCAGGAGCGGCAGCTCGCGGAGCTTCGCCAGCCGCTCGCGGAGCCTGAGCTGCTCGGCCTGAGTGGAGGGGCTCTCCGTCACGCCACCCGGGAGAACATGGCGAGAAGCCGACCGACGAACGGGCGCAGCTCCCTGCGGGGGACGATCGCGTCGACGTGTCCGAAGCGGGCGTTCGACTCGGCGAGACCGAAGTCGTCCGGGAGCTTCTCCCGCGTGGTCTGCTGGACGACGCGGGGGCCCGTGAACGCGAGGAGCGCGCCCGGCTCGGAGACGATCACGTCGCCGAGACTGGCGAAGCTCGCGAGCACGCCGGCCGTCGTCGGGTGGGACATGACGGAGATGAAACCGCAGCGCGCCTCGTGCAGCTCGTCCACCGCGCACACCGTCTTCGGGAGCTGCATGAGCGACAGGATCCCTTCCTGCATGCGCGCGCCGCCTGAGGCCGTGACGCAGACGAGCGGCACCTGCCGGGCCGCGGCGCGGTCGCAGGCGCGCGCGAACTTCTCGCCGACCGTGCTCCCCATCGAGCCGCCCATGAAGGCGAAGTCCATGACCGCGAGCTCGCACGGCCGCCGTTCGATCGCCGCGGCACCCGCGATGAGGGCGTCGCCGAGCCCCGTGGCGACCTCGGCCTCCGCGAGCCGGTCCGTGTAGGCGCGCAGGTCGAAGAACGCGAGCGGGTCGGCCGAACGCAGGCCGCCGTCCTCCTCGACGAACGTGCCGCGGTCGGCGAGCTGCCCGACCCGCTCCCGGGCCCGGACGGGAAAGTGGTGGCCGCACTGCGGGCAGACGCGCAGCGTCTGCTCCAGCTCGTCGTCGCGGTAGTGGGAATGACAGCTGGGGCAGGTGTTGGGATGCCGCTTCCCGTCTGCGTCCGCTCGCCCGGCCCCGCGGTTCTCGACGGTCACGTCGATGCGGCCTTCCATGACCGGCCTATCTTACGGGCTTCCCCGTCCCGCTCCGCGAGGCCAGCGAGGCGTCTTGGTGCTAGAGCCCGAGGGCGCCCGTGAGCCGCGTGAGGGACTCGGTGTTGCCCGGCGCCGGGGCGAGGCCGCTGAGACCCGCGCCGGCGAGCGGCCGCCCCGCGGCGATGCGCCTGAGCATCGCGGCCGCCTCGACGACCGTGAGACCGCCCGGCTCCGGCATGAAGGAGACGACGTCGTCGTCCGGGTCGAGCACGTCGGTGTCGAAGGCGACGTAGACGGCGTCCGCTCCGTCGAGTGCCGACTCGATGCCCGCCTCGCCGGTGTGGACGCCGTGCGCGGCGATGAACTCCTCCTCGGGCGGGTCGAGGTTGCGTGCGCCGACGAGGGCCACGTCCCCCGGCGCGACGATGTCGCCGTCGACGAGCATCCGCAGCGGCATGCCCCAGAGGTTTCCGCTCGGGGAGCTGTCCGGCGTGTTGAGGTCGCCGTGGGCGTCGAACCAGACGACCGCGAGGCGGTCGTGGCGCGTCGCGAGCCCCTCGACCGCGCCCACGTGGGAGCAGCAACAGCCGCCGAGCACGAGCGGCCGGTCGGGGAGCGCAGCCGCGAGTGCGAGGTTCTGCTCGCCGAGGGACTCCTCGTCCACGACGGCCGCCTCCGGAAAGGGCAGCGGGAGGAAGGCCGCCTCCGCCATGCACTCGCCGTCCGTCCCCCACGCGCGGGGAACGCGCACGAGCCCGGCCGAGAATGTCCGCCCGCACGAGTGGCACTCGTATTCCCCGGCCTCGAGCGCAACCGCGGTCAGCGTCCTGCAGTCGGGACAGCGGGCGCGCAGGCGCGACATGCCGTAGAGCCTAGCCGGACGCCGCCGGCGGCGGGACGAGCCGCTCCAGCGTCTCGGGGAGAGGCACCAGGTCGGCGAGCTCGGCGGCACGCGGGAGGTCGCTCGTCTCGGCGAGGCGGTTGATCCAGACCGCGGTCAGGCCGAGCTCCTGCGCAGGCGCGATGTCGTGGAAGAGGCTGGCCGCGACGTGGACGTGTCGGCTCCGCTCGGCGCCGAAGCGCTGGTAGAAGGCCTCCCAGTGACCGTGGGCCGGCTTGTAGGAGCCGATCTCCCCCGCCACGACCGCGCCGTCGAAGGGCACGCCGATGGCCTCCAGGGAGGCGCTCAGGAGATCCGCGTCCGTGTTCGAGAGCGGGACGAGCCTCCACCCGCGCCGGCGGAGTTCGGCGAGCGCGCCGGGGACCTCGGGGAAGACGGGCCAGCCCGGGAGCGCGTCGGCGAGCGCCGTCTCCTCGTCACGCGGCAGGTCGAGGCCCTCGCTCTCGGCGAGGAGCACGAGCCCCTGGCGCAGGACGTCGCGGTAGGCGATCGAGCCTTCGAGCTCGACTCGCGGCTCGATCTCCTGGTAGCGCTCGCGGAGGGCGCTCACATCGGCCTCCGGCCAGAGGCGCGCGAGCTCCCGGCCGATGCCCGTCTCCCAGTCGACGAGCGTTCCGTAGCAGTCGAACGTGGCCCAGCGCTCCACGGGCACTAGTGCCTCTCCGGGTAACGACGGAGAGGCACTTCTAACCGGTGAACTTGCGAATCACGAGGCAGGCGTTGTGCCCGCCGAAGCCGAAGTTGTTCGAGAGCGCGATGTCGGTCTTCCACTCGCGCGCCTCGTTCGGGATGTAGTCCAGGTCGCATTCCGGGTCGGGCACGTCGTAGTTGATCGTCGGCGGCACGACGTCACGCTGCACCGCAAGCGTGCAGGCGATGGCCTCGATCGCGCCGGAGGCGCCCAGGCAGTGGCCCGTGGCGCCCTTCGTGGACGAGATCGGCGTCTTGCGCGCCTTCTCCTCCCCGAGCGCGATCTTGATGACGCGCGTCTCGCTCGCGTCGCCGAGCGGCGTCGAGGTCCCGTGCGCGTTGATGTAGTCGATCTCGTCCGTCGTCACGCCTGCGTCCCCGAGGGCCATCGCCATGGCGCGCGCGGGATGCCGACCGCTGGGGTCCGGCTCCGTGATGTGCTGGGCGTCCGAGGAGAGCCCGTAGCCGACGAGCTCCGCGTAGATCTTCGCGTCGCGCGCCCGGGCGTGCTCGAGGTCCTCGAGCACGACGATGGCGCCCGCCTCCCCCATCACGAAGCCGTCGCGCTCCGCGTCGAAGGGGCGGCTGGCCTTCTCCGGCGTATCGTTGCGGCGCGAGAGCGCCCGCATGGCGGAGAAGCCGCCGATGCCGACCTTCGTGATGCCGGCCTCCGTGCCGCCGGCGAGCATGACGTCGGCGCGACCCAGGCGAATGGCGTCCATGGCGTCGCCGATCGCCATGTTGGAGGCGGCGCAGGCGGTGCACTGCGAGGCGAGCGGGCCTCGAGCTCCGAGCTCCATCGAGACCCAGGCGGCGCCCATGTTCGGGATGATCGCCGTGATGGCGAGCGGGTTGATCCGGTCGGGGCCGCGGTCGAGAAGCTGGTCGTAGCAGTCCTGGAAGCTCTGGAGGCCGCCGATCCCCGTCGCGACGGAGACGCCGGTCCGCTCCGTCTCGCCCTCGATGTCGATGTCGGAGTCCTTCTCGGCCATGCGGGCGGCGGCGATGATCATCTGCGCGAAGCGGTCCATCCGCCGCGCCTTGCGGTGCTCGATCCACTGGGTCGGGTCGAAGCCCTTCACCTCGCAGGCGAAGTGCACCGCGTACTCGCTCGGGTCGAAGGCCGTGATCGGAGCCGCGCCACCCTTCCCGGCGGTCAGGTTCTCCCAGAAGGTCTCGGCGTCGTTGCCGAGGGGAGTGACCGCGCCCATCCCGGTGATGACGACCCGTCTGCGTCCGTTCTGCGAAGCCACCGCTACATCCCCAGCCCGCCGTCGACCAGGAGGACCTCCCCCGTGACGAACGCAGCCGCGTCCGAGAGGAGGAAGCGTACCGCAGCGGCCACGTCGTCCGGCTCGCCGAGGCGGCCGAGCGGCGTGTTGCCGAGGATGGCCGCGCGAATCTCCTCGGAGAGGACGTTCGTGAGCTCGGTGTCGATGTAACCGGGCGCGACGGCGTTCACGCGGACGCCGCGCGTCCCGAGCTCGCGCGCGAGCGCCTTCGTGAGGCCGATGATGCCGGCCTTGGAGGCCGCGTAGTTCGCCTGCCCCGGGTTGCCGTGCAGGCCGACGACGCTCGTGAGGTTCACGATGGCGCCCGAGCGGCGGCGGAGCATCTTGCGGGAGACCGCGCGGCACGTGTTGAACGCGCCGCGGAGATTCGTGTCGATGACCTCGTCCCAGTCCTCGTCGCTCATGCGCGCGATCAGGGTGTCGCGCGTGACGCCGGCGTTGTTGACCAGTGCGTCGACGTCACCGAGCTCGGCCTCGACCTGCTCGAGCAGCGCCTGCGCCTCGGCCGGGTCGCCCACGTTCGCGCCGACGGCGACCCCTCCCACCTCGGCGGCGACCGCCTCCGCGGCCTCGCGGCCGGAGCGGTAGTTGACAGCGACGCGGGCGCCGGCCCGGCCGAGCTCGCGCGCGATGGCGGCGCCGATCCCGCGGGAGCCCCCGGTGACGAGCGCGACCTTGCCGTCGAGTGAGGCGAACCCGTCGCTCATGCGGCGGAGAGCTTCTCCCGAAGCTTCCGAAGCGCCTCGGGATCGCCGACCGAGATCGTCCGGAGCGAGCGGTCGCAGCGGCGCAGGAGCCCGCTCAGCACCTGGCCGGGGCCAATCTCGACGAACATCTCGG
Source organism: Gaiellaceae bacterium (assembly GCA_050697795.1). Taxonomy (GTDB): domain Bacteria; phylum Actinomycetota; class Thermoleophilia; order Gaiellales; family Gaiellaceae; genus JAIBJN01. The sequence goes on along the minus strand of JBOHAK010000022.1, from coordinate 9,893 downwards.
CGCCGTCCTTCACGAGCCCGCGGACGGCCTGCGTGAAGCGGACGGGGCCGGTGAGCTGGTCGACGAGGAGCGCGCCGATGCGCTGCGCGTCCTCGATCTTCGCGCTGACGGTGGACATGAACGGCGGCGCCGGGTCGCGCCAGGAGGCCTTCGCGAGCGCGGGGCGCAGCCGTTCCGCCGCGCGGGCGACGAGCGGGCTGTGGAAGGCCCCGCTCACGCGCAGCTTGACGGTCTTGCGCGCGCCCCGGGCCGCGGCCTCTTCGATGAGCCGGTCGACAGCGGCGTTCTCGCCGGACACGACGATCTGGCCCGGGCAGTTGTAGTTCGCCGGCCAAACGCCCTCGATCGTCAGGCAGAGCTCCTCGACGACGGCGTCCTCGAGGCCGAGGACGGCGGCCATTGCGCCGGGCGTCTCCCGCGCAGCCTCGGCCATCGCCTCGCCGCGCGCGCGGACGAGCGCGACCGCATCGCCGGTCCCGATCGCGTCGGCGGCCGCGAGCGCCGAGTACTCCCCGACGGAGTGGCCGATGACGTAGTCCGGCTCGATCCCCAGCGTGCGCACGGCGCGCAGGCACGCGATGGAGGTGGTCACGAGCGCCGGCTGCTGGAGCTCGGTGCGCGTCAGCTCCTCGATGGAGCCCTCGAAGCAGAGCTTCGCCACGTCGAAGCCCACGGCGTCGGACGCCTCGTCGTAGGCGGCGCGCGCCTCGGGGAACTCCGCCGCGATGTCGCGCCCCATGCCGACGTCCTGCGAGCCTTGGCCCGGAAAGCAGAATGCGATCTTCATCTCCTCGTCCCTTTCCTACTCCGTGGTCCCCCACGTCATGTAGACCGAGCCCCATGTCAGCCCGGCGCCGACCGCGCTCATGAGCACTCGCGTGCCTTCCTTCAGAAGCCCGTCGGCCTGGGCCTCCGCCAAGCCGATCGGGATGGAGGCCGAGGACGTGTTGCCGTACCGATCGATGTTCAGCAGCACCCTGCCCGGATCGAGACCGAGGTTCTTCACGGCGTGGTCGATGATCCGCTTGTTCGCCTGGTGGGGGACGTAGAGGTCGACGTCCTCCACGCTTGCTCCGCACGCCGCCAGGAGCTCCTCGGCCGACGACACCATGATCCGCGTGGCGAAGCGGAAGATCTCCGCGCCGTTCATCCTGATGAACTGGGCCTCATCCTCGAGTGCGCCCGCGTCGATCGGGCGCCGCGAGCCGCCTGCGGGGACGCAGAGGTCCGGCCCCCCGGAGCCGTCCGCGCCCAGCTCGAAGCCCATGATGCCGCCCTCGGCTACCGGCGCGACGACGGCGGCCCCGGCTCCGTCGCCGAAGAGGATGCACGTCGAGCGGTCCTCCCAGTTCGTGATCTTCGAGAGCGTCTCGGTCCCCACCACGAGCGCCCGCTTCGAGAGGCCCGTGGCCAGCGCCCCGTACGCCTGCGCCAGCGCGTAGACGAACCCTGTGCAGCCCGCGAGCAGGTCGTAGGCGGCCGCCCGCTTCGCACCGAGCTCGTCCGCGACGATTGCCGCCGTCGCCGGGAAGAGCATGTCCGGAGTCGCCGTGGCGACGACGACCAGGTCGAGGTCCTCCGCCGCGGTCCCCGCCTGCTCGAGCGCCTGCCGCGCCGCGGGCAGCGCGAGGTCGCTCGCCGCCTGCTCCGGCGTGGCGACGCGGCGTTCCTTGATCCCCGTCCGCGTCGTGATCCACTCGTCGGAGGTGTCCACCATCGTCTCGAGCTCCGCGTTCGTGAGCACCTTCTCGGGCGCATAGAACCCGACGCCGGTGATGCCCACCGCGATCTGATTGCCCGAGACGTTCCCGATCACGCCTCGGCCTCCGTGACCGCGAACGTGAGCGTCCCGCGCACGGCGAGGTCGCCGCCCACCTTCGCCGTCGCCTTGCCGCGGCCGACCGGCCCCCGCACCCGCTCGAGATCGCAGGTGAGCTCGAGCTCGTCCCCGGGCACGACGATGCGCTTGAAGCGGACGTCGTCGATCCCCGCGAAGAGGGCAAGCTTCCCGCGGTTCTCCTCGTCGGCCAGCACCGCGACGGCGCCGGTCTGCGCCATCGCCTCGACCATGAGAACGCCCGGCATGATCGGCCTCCCCGGGAAGTGCCCGGCGAGGTACCACTCGTCCTCGCGCACGCGCTTGCGCGCGACGACGCGCACGCCCGGCTCGAGCTCGACCACCTCGTCGAGCAGGAGGAACGGCTCCCGGTGCGGGAGGATCTGCTCGATCTCCCGCCGGCCGAACGGCGGCGTGAAGGTCACCGCGGGCTGCTCGTCACGTCGCCGTCTCTTCCAGCCGGACGCGGAGGCGCGCGCGGGCGCGGTGCACGTAGCACTTCGCGGTTCCCACGGGCATGCGGGCGACGCGCGAGATCTCCTCGTAGGTGAGCCCGCAGACGTCCCGGAGGACGACGACGAGGCGCTGGTCGGCGGAGAGACGGGCGAGCGCAGCGGCGAGCTCGCGGCGCTTGTCGGCGAGGAGCGCGGCGCGCGAGGGGTCGGCCTCCTCGCCCGCGGGCTCGTCCTCCAGGTCGAGCGGCTCCGTCTGGCGGATGCGCTGGCGCGCGAGGCGGTCGCGGCACGTGTTCACGACAAGGCGGTGGAGCCAGGTGGCGAACTGGGCCTCACCCCTGAACTGGCGCAGGCGCGTGCAGAGCTTCACGAGCGACTCCTGCGCCGCGTCACGCGCTTCCTCGAGGTCGCCGATCGCCTGCGCGGCGATCCGCTGCACACGCGGCGCGTGGCGTTCGACAAGGACGTCGAGGGCCCCTCTGTCGCCGTTTCGCGCCTTGCTGACGAGGTCCACGTCGGAGAGCTTCAGGTAGGAGAGCCTTCGCCCCCAGGACGGGGCGTCTCGATCGCTCTGACGGGCGGGCGCAGCGGCTGGTTGCACGGCGAGGCTAGTGTAGTTGCGCACTCGGCTTTCCCGATGCCAGACGCGCTTACACCCGAGACGGTCGAGCCGCTCCTCCGTGGCCGCTTCGGGCGGCCGTTTCACTACGCGGAGAGCTGCGAGTCGACGCAGCGGCTCCTCGACCCCTCGCTCCCCGAGGGCACGGCGGCGGTCTGCGACGAGCAGACAGCGGGCCGCGGACGGCTCGGGCGCGGCTGGGACGCACCGGGCGGGACGGCGATCCTCTGCTCCGTCCTCCTCCGGCCACCGCCGGCCCGGGCGGCTGCGGAGCTCTCGCTCGTCGGCGGAATCGCCGTCGCGGAGACCGCCGAGGCCGCGCTGAAGCTCTCGGCGCAGATCAAGTGGCCGAACGACGTGCTCGTCAACCGCCGCAAGGTCGCAGGCGTGCTCGCCGAGACGGCGGGCGAGGCCGTCGTCCTCGGCGTCGGCCTCAACGTGAACCAGACGCGCGACCAGCTTCCGTCCGACGCGAGCGTCCAGCCGGCCTCCCTCCTGACGACGGACGGAACGCGCCGCGAGCGGGCGCCGATCCTCGCCGACCTCCTCGCCCGCCTCGAGCAGGCCTACGACAGCTGGCGCAAGGGCGGCCTGGACGCCCTCTACGACGGGCTGGGGGCGCGCGACTTCCTGCGTGGGCGCCGCGTTTTCGTCGACGGCGAGCCGGGCCTCGGGATCGCCGTCGACCGCAGCGGCCGCCTGGAGGTCGAGATCGCCGGCGAGCGGCGCCTGGTCGAGAGCGGCGAGGTGCTGTTCGAGCGCTAGCGAGCGCGCGCGAGGGCGGCCCTGCTTCGGTTCAGCGCCGTGTCGAGCGCCACGATGCGGACGAAGCGGGCGGTCACGCGGCGCGAGAAGGGATGCGTTCCCGCCGTCCGCTGACGGACGATGCTGTCGCCGTCGCTCCAGTGGTTGCGCCCGTACCAGATGCGCACCTGGCCCGCCTCGCTCAGGCTGAAGCGGAGGCGGACGAGGGGCCCGTCCCTCCGGAGCGAGAGGATGCGGACCACCGGGCGCACGGTGTCCAGGCGGACCGGCCGGGAGAGGACCCGCTCGCCGAGCGAGGTCGTCGCCAGGACGAGGGCGCTCGCCGGCCCCTGGCCGACGGGGCTGCCGTCGGCCCGCTTGCCGTCCCAGGTCGCCGCGTACGCCCCGGCTGCGAGCGTGCCGGAGAGGACGGTGCGCACGACCTTCCCCTTGCGCCGGATCTGGACCCGCACGGCCGCCTGGCGGGTGAGCTCGAAGCCGATGCGCAGGCTGTCACGGGCGCCGTCGCCGTTCGGCGACAGGACCGCCGGCGCGGCGGACACGCCGCCGAGCGTCTTGTCGACGACGACCGTGGCGGAGCGCTCGACCTGCTCCACCCCCGCCTCCGCCGAGACCTCGATCCGGTAGCGGCCGTCGGGAACGAACGCCCCGGTCCCGTCGCCGCCCTTCCACACGAGCGAGAAGGCGCCGGCGGGGCGGGCGCCGCTCGCGAGCAGCGTACGGACGAGCGTGCCCGACGTGGCGTTCACGACACGCACGCCCAGGGTCGCCTGCCGGGAGACCCTGAAGGAGATCGCCGTCTGCTCGCCGCTCCAGTCGCCGTTCGGCGTGATCGCGGCCGGGGTGGCCTTCAGGCCGGTGACGGCGAGCGGCGGCGGGGCGGGGACCCTGCCCGTGGCCGGGCGCACGGCCGCGCCTGCCCCGATCGTGTACGTGTAGGAGGCCGCCGGGAGAGCCGAGGCATCCCACGTCCAGTCCACGGCCGTGCCGTTCCCGTTCCCTTGCGCGACGACGTTTCCACCGGCGTCTCGGACCTGCACCATCCACGCCCTCGCAGCCGAGAGCCGAGCGGTGAAGCGCACCGGCCCGCCCACGGCGCCGTCGACGTCCGGATCGTAGAGCTTCGGTAGCCCGATCGTCGCGACGGTGGCGGCGATCGCGCCGAGCCGGCCGTAGAGCGCCGTCCCGGGGCAGCTCGTGTAGCCGGTGTCGCGGTGGCCGGAGACGGCACGCAGGCGGATCGTCCTCCCCGCGGGGAAGCGCGGGTTCCCGAACGAGGTGAAGTTCAGGAGCGAGCGCGGGTCGACGTGCCCGACGTCGAGTCGCCAGGCGAGGAGGCGCTGGAGGGCGGAGCGCGCGGCGGCGGAGATGCCCGTCGACCCGTAGTTGCCCAGGACGGCCACGCCGACGCTGCCTGTGTTGAACCCCTGCGCGTGCGCGCCGATGACGTTCTGGCCGACTCCCCCGGCACGGCCCTCGAAGATCCGGCCGTACTTGTCGACGAGGAAGTTGTAGCCGATGTCGTTCCACCCGTTCGAGAGCACGTGGTAGCGCTGGATCCCGCGCACGATGGCGGCTGACTGGGCCCTGGAGTAGCTGTTCGTCCCGGCCGTGTGGTGGACGACAGAGAGGCGCACCCGGTCGGCGAAAGAGGGCGAGCCGCGGACGATGGACTCGTCGGCGCCCCAGCCCGGCCGCCCGATCATCCCCGGCCGATCCGGCTCGGCCGCGAGGGCCGTCTCGGCGGTGCGGAGGACGGGCGCGCCCTCGACGTCGGCGCCGGTCACGGGGCTCCAGACGAAGAAGGTGCGCAGCCGCGTAACGCTGCCGGAGAGGCGGTACTGGATCCGGCTCGCCTCGCCGGTCCACCAGGGGTTGCCGACCTTCCAGCCGCGTGAGGCGGCGCCCTCGGGGCTCGTCGCGTCGGGGCCGTCCTCCTCCTCGGGCCGCGCCGAGCGCCACGCGCTCCACCCGCCCGACTCCGTCGCGGTCCTGAAGGAGACGTCACCGGCGCCCCGCCAGTGGATGCCGACCATCGTGAACTCGACCGGCGCCGGGCGGGCGAAGGAGGAGCGCACCGCGCCGAGCGGCTCCTCCCGCTGGACGACGCGAATGCCGTCGGCCGCTGCCGTCCCGGGAGCGAGGGCAGCCAGACAGAGCGCGGCGAGGACGGTGCGGCGGAGGCTCATCGAGGGGGTGGGCGGCTCCTTCGCACCGTCGCAGAGGAGTCCTGCGTCCTCAAGGGGATCGGCACGACGCTGATAGAATCTTTACAGCAAAGTGCCTCGCTTGCGGGCCTTTCTTTTCCTCTCTCTCCTCCTCGGGGCGGTCCTCGCGCTCGCGGGCAGCGGGCCGGCCGCGGCCCAGGACGGAGACGTGCCGCGCGTGCTCGCGATCGAGCTCGCGAACGACATCAACCCCGTGACGGAGGACTTCGTCGTGGACGGGATTCAGCGTGGTGAGGAGGAGGGGTTCGACGCGGTGGTCATCCTCCTCGACACGCCCGGGGGGCTCGACTCGGCGATGCGCGGGATCATCAAGGCAGAGCTCAACTCCGAGGTTGCCGTCGTCGTCTACGTCTACCCGCCCGGGTCGCGGGCCGCCTCCGCCGGCGCGTTCATCACCCTCGCCGCGGACGTCGCCGCGATGGCGCCGCAGACCAACATCGGCTCGTCGACGCCGGTCGCCGTCGGGGGCGGCGAGATCCCGGACGACCTCCGCCGCAAGGTCGTGAACGACGCGGCCGCCTACGCGCGTGAGCTTGCCGAGGCGCACGGGCGCAACGGCGACTGGGCCGAGGACGCCGTTCGCGAGGCGTCGAACCTCGGCGCCCAGGAGGCGCTCGAGCAGAACGTCGTGGACGTCGTGGCGGAGGACATCCCCACGCTCCTGGACGAGATCGACGGGATGCGGACCGAGCCGAAGGGGCTCGTGTTGAACACGGCCGGCGCGGAGGTCGAGACGATCGAGATGTCGCTCTGGAAGCGCATCCTCGACACGCTCATCGACCCGAACATCATCGTGCTCCTGATGTCGATCGGCCTCCTTGGCATCACGATCGAGATCCTCAATCCGGGACTCATCTTCCCGGGGACGGTGGGCGCCATCTCGCTCATCGTCGGCCTCTTCGGCCTCCAGGTGCTGCCCGTGAGCTGGGCCGGCCTGCTGCTCATGCTTCTGGCCGCAGCCTTCTTCGGAGCCGAGGCGTTCGTGACGAGCCACGGCGCGCTCGCGCTCGCCGGGGCCGTGAGCTTCGTCGTCGGCGCGCTGCTCCTCTTCGACCCGGCCGGCGACCAGTACCAGGTCTCGATCTGGGTCGCCCTGGCCGTCGGCGGGACACTCGCCGCCGTGACGGGGATCGCCGTGACGAAGATCGTGCAGGCACGCCGTGCCCCGACGAAGACGGGCCAGGAGGAGGTGCTCCACGACCTTGGCGTCGTCCGCAGCCGGGTCGCGCCGACAGGCCTCGTCTCCCTCCACGGGGAGATCTGGCGGGCGCACACGAGCGGCGAGCCGCTCGAGGTGGGCGAGGCGGTCCGCGTCGAGGCGATCGGCGAGGGCCTCGTGCTCGAGGTCGCGCGGGCGGAGGAACCCGAAGCCGTCTCGGTCTCGGCCTAGCCCACGTAGGATGCCGCTGCCCAGCCAGAAAGGAGCTCGATGAACGCCGCCCTCATCGCCATCGCCGCAGTCGTCGTCCTCCTCATCCTGCTGCTCTCTGCGGCCGTCCGCGTGGCGCGGGAGTACGAGCGCGGCGTCATCTTCCGCCTCGGGCGACTCCACTCCCCTCCCAAGGGGCCCGGCCTCTTCCTGCTGATCCCGATCATCGACAAGATGGTGCGGGTCGACCTGCGCACGGTGACGCTCAACATCCCGCCGCAGGAAGTCATCACGAAGGACAACGTGCCGGTGCGGGTGAACGCGGTCGCGTACTTCCGGATCATCGACCCCGAGCGGGCGATCGTGCAGGTCGAGAACTACATGGTGGCGACGTCGCAGATCGCGCAGACGACCCTGCGCAGCGTCCTCGGCCAGCACGTCCTCGACGAGCTCCTCTCCGAGCGGGACAAGATCAACGCGATCCTCCAGGAGATCATCGACGAGGCGACCTCCCCGTGGGGCATCAAGGTCTCCATCGTCGAGGTGAAGGACGTCGAGATCCCGAGCGGCATGCAGCGCGCGATGGCGCGCCAGGCCGAGGCGGAGCGCGAGCGGCGCGCGAAGGTGATCGCGGCCGAGGGCGAGTTCCAGGCCTCCGAGCGCCTGAAGGACGCGGCCAATGTGATGGCTCAGAATCCGATCGCCCTCCAGCTCCGGTTCCTGCAGACGATGCTCGAGATCAGCTCGGAGCGCTCGACGACCATGATCCTCCCGCTCCCGCTCGAGCTGCTGCGCCCGTTCATCGAGCGGGGCGACCGGAACACGAGCTGACGGACGGCCACTCGCCTCCCGAGCTCCGGCACGACCCGATCTCGGGACGGTGGGTCGTGGTCGCGCCCTCGCGGGCGCGGCGGCCGGGAGCCCCGAGGCCGGGTGCCCCGGACGAGCGCGACGATGTCGCCGGCTGCCCGTTCTGCGAGGGCCGGGAGCGGTCGACCCCGCCGGAGAGCTTCGCCATCGGGCGGCCCGGGCGGGCGCCCGACACCCCGGGCTGGCGGGTGCGCGTCGTCCCCAACAAGTTTCCGGCGTTCGGACCGTGGCCCCGCGACGGCGATCGTGCCGAGGGGCTCTTCGCCCGGCGGGCGGCCGTCGGGCGCCAGGAGGTGGTCGTCCACTCCCCGCGCCACGTGCGGACGATCGCCGACCTCGGCGTGCGCGAGCTCGAGCTGGTCGCGGAGGCGTGGCAAGCCCGCGCGGCGACGGCCCTCGAAGCCGGCTTCCCCTACGTCCACGCGCTCGTGAACGAGGGCGCCGGGGCGGGGGCGAGCCTCTCGCACAGCCACTCACAGCTCGTCTGGCTCGAGGACGAGCCTCCGCTCGTCGCCCAGGAGCGCCGGGCGCAGGAAAAAGAGGGAGGCTGCGTCGTGTGCCGCGTCCTCGCCGAGGAGCGGGAGCAGCGGATCCGGGTCGTCGAGGAGCGCGACGGCATCGTCCTCCTCTGCCCCTTCGCCGGGCGCCAGCCCTACGAGATGCTCGCCGCTCCCGTCGAGTGCGAGGGCGAGCCGTTCACCAGCACCAGACTGGGAGCGGCGCTGATGCTCGCCGCCGAGGGCGTGCGCCGCCTGCGCGAGGCGGAGGGCGACGTGCCGCTCAACCTGTGGCTCCACGCGGGCGGCCACTGGCACCTGGAGATCATGCCCCGCTTCGGCGTCCTCGCCGGAGTCGAGCTCGGCTCCGGCTACTTCGTGAACACGCTGGCCCCGGAGTCGGCCGCGGGCCTCCTACGCGAGGCCTGAGTCGCGGGCGGCCTTGAACCTGGCCGCCGCCGCGATCGCCGCCTCGAGGGAGAGACCCTTGTCCTTCCCCTGCTTGATCAGCATCACCGTCTCGACGGCGTCCATGTCGTAGAGACGCTGCTTGCGGCCCTTCGTCGGGATCTGGGCCTTCGTCGTCCAGTAGTCGAGCTGCATCTTCGACACGCCCGCGACGAGACACGTCTGACCGAGGGTCAGCTCGAGCTCCTGCAGGTGCCGAGCGAGATCGACGGGCTCGAGGAGATCTTCGGGTTGCCGGGGAGAGGCCATGGCTCGTATGGCTTTCGAAGCGTGCTCGCCGCTTTCGTCGACCGTATCACGGCCGCCTCGCGGCGAGAACCCGGCCGGGGCCCGACCTAAGGGGCGCCGTCGCCGGAGGGCCCGCCGCCGTTCTCGCCGGGCGCGGGCAGAGAGGCCGCCGGCTCCTCGGAGCCCTCGCCGAGAGCCTCGACGGTCGCCTCGTCCTGTTCGACCACGCGGGCGAGCGTGGAGACGTGCTCGCCTTCGCGCAGGCGCATGACGATGACGCCCTGCGTGGAGCGACCGCTCCGCTTGATGCCCTCGGCCGGGACGCGGATCACGGTCCCACCGGTGGACATGAGCATGACCTGGTCGCCGTCGCGGACGACGAGCGAGCCGGCCAGCTGGCCGCGCGCTTCGGTGAGCTGCACCGTCTTGACGCCGAGCCCGCCGCGGCCTTTGACGGGGTACTGGTCGATCCGCGTGCGCTTGCCGAAGCCGTTCTCGGTGACCACGAGGAGGTCGGCCTCGTTCCGGGCGATGTCGCCGGCGATCACCTCGTCGCC
>JBOHAK010000021.1:0-2145 GCA_050697795.1 Gaiellaceae bacterium | reverse complement strand
TCTTTCTGCTGACCGCGAACCGCGTCGGCGCCGAAGGAGGCGTCGAGTTCTTCGGGCGGAGCCAGGTCGTGGGTCCGCTCGGCGACCGTCTCGCCGAGGCCGGCGAGGGAGAGGGCGAGCTGATCCTCGCGGAGATCGATCCGGCCGAGGCGCGCGAGAAGGACCGGGCGATCGCGCCCGGCGAGTACGAGGTTCACCTGTTCGGCGACCGGCGGCCGGAGCTCTACGGCGCCCTCGTCGAGGAGACGCGTCCCGTTCACGTTCCCTAGGAGGAGGTAGCGACATGGCAACGACCGAAGAGAGCCTCACCTACGAGGCGATCCTGGAGAAGGACGGCGTCAAGGTCTCGAAGAGCCCGTGGGGCTCCGAGGACGAGATCGGACGTCTCAACTGGATCACGCCCGAGTCGCAGAAGGAGATCCTCGAGCGGCTCGACGGCACCAAGGTCTTCGACCTCTCCGTCGACTACTTCATCGGGATGCCGTCCTGGTCCGCCGCCGGCGACCCGAAGTTCGACATCTGGATGACGCATACGCCGCAGGGGTCGGTCAACGACAACCTCTCCGGCGCCGGGCCCGAGGTGCACGAGAAGTACAGCTACTGCGGGGACTCGATGGCGCTCTACACGCACTGCGGGACGCACATCGACACGCTCAACCACCTCGGGTACTTCGGGTGCTTCTGGAACGGCTGGACGGCGGAGAAGCACCTCGGCAGCCGCCACTGGACGGTCGGCGGGACGGAGAAGTACCCGACGATCATCGGCCGCGGCGTCCTCCTCGACATCGCCGGGCTGCAGGGGGTCGACTGCCTGCCGGACAGCTACGAGGTCACGCCCGACGATCTCGAGAACGCGGCGAGCGAGCAGGGCGTCGAGCTCCGCCGCGGCGACATCGTGTGCCTGCGCATGGGCCGCATGACGGCGTGGCCAGACTACGACGGCTACCTCCTGAACCCGCCCGGGATCGGGCTCGCAGGCGCGCGCTACCTCTGCGAGGAGGCCGGCGCCATGTGCATCGCCGGGGACACGATCGGCCTCGAGGTGCTTCCCTCCGTCGACGAGGGGTTCCTGCCGGTGCACTGCTACATGTTCGCGACCGCCGGCGCCCAGATCATGGAGGTCGTCTGGATGGAAGAGCTCGCGGCCGAGAAGCAGTACGAGTTCGCCTTCATCGGCGGCCCGCTGAAGCTGACCGGCGCGACGGGGGCTCCCTTCCGCCCGATCGCGGTGCCGCTCCGCGGGTAGGCCGTGGCGACCCCGCTGCCGACGGTCGACCGGGCCCGGAGCGCCGAGCGGATCGAGCGCGACATCGAGACCCTCGCCGGGCCGGACTACACGCGCTCGGAGGAGGCGATCCGCCGGTATGCCTACACGCCGGAGTACCGGGCGACGCTCGACTACTTCGTGCGCGAGCTCGAGCTGATCGGGTTCGAGATCTCCTACGACCCGGTCGGAACGCTCGTGGCCCGCAACCGGCCGCCCGGCGAGCAGGTCTTCGGCATCGGGTCGCACTGCGACTCGAACCGCAACGGCGGCAAGTACGACGGGACGATGGGCGTCGTCACGGCCCTCGAGGTCTGCCGGCTGAACGCGGAGCTCTGCCTCGGCCTCCCGCTCCAGCTCGTCTCGTTCCTGGAGGAGGAGGGATCCGGCTTCGGGCAGATGCTGCTGGGGAGCCGGATCACCGCCCAGCGCGTGACCGACGAGGAGCTGCGCGAGCAATTCAGGGCGATCGACGACGGTCGCAGCTTCTGGGAGCACGCCGAAGAGGCCGGCTACGAGCCGTCACGGTGGCGCGAGTCGCTCCGCATCCTCGACGACCTCACGGGCTGGATCGAGCTCCACATCGAACAGGCCCGCGTCCTGCAGGACACGGGCAACCGCCTCGGCGTCGTGACGGCGATCGCCGGCTACATCCACGCCGACGTCTTCCTCGAGGGCCGCGCCGACCACGCCGGCGCGACGCCCATGGACTTCCGCCTCGACGTCGCGCCGGTGGCCGCCCGGCTGATCCTCGAGGTGGAGCGGCTCGCGCGTAAGGCCGGCGACGGGACCGTCGGCACGGTCGGCGAGATCGAGTTCCAGCCGGGCATCATCAACGTCGTGCCCGGCCGCGCTCGGCTTTCGCTCGACACGCGCGGCGT
>JBOHAK010000020.1:0-3445 GCA_050697795.1 Gaiellaceae bacterium | reverse complement strand
AGTGTCCCTCCGGGTAATGATGCCCCGCTTCTGCGTCGCGAGCACCAAGTCGGAGTTCGCACTCGACCGAAGCCAAGGCTGAGGAAGCCTTGGTGAGAGCGGGGGTGGGCTCCGGCGCAGCGTGATCGCGGGGCAGAAGTGTGGCGGTCATTGCCTGGAGGGGCACCACTTAGGGCGTGCGGAGGCGCGCGAGGGGCCCCCAGAGGAGCGCGGCGAGGGCGCCCAGCACGAGCCCGATGAAGGCGCCGACGACGATCGACGTCCGGGTGCTTCGCGCGTCCACGCGGGCGGCGGAAGCCTCGGTCACGACCCGCCCGCGCTCGACCTCCCGGGCAACCGTGAGGAGCTGCTCGACCGAGAGGATCGTGTCCTGGGCCGAGGCAAGCCGCTCCTGGTTAAGGGCCAGAAGCGTCGATAGCGTCAGCTGCTCGGCCGAGCTGAGGCCGCTCCCGGCCTGGATCGCCGCGCTGACCTGATCGACCTGGCGCTCGAGCCCGGCGACCCGTTGCTCCTGCGTCTCGAGGCGCTGCTCGTAGGTCGCGATCTTGGCGTCGGCGTACGTCGAGGCGCGGTCGACGATCTCCTCGCCGAGGAGGTTCGCCGCCTCCTCGACCGGCGCGCGCTCGTCCCCGCGCACGGTGATCCCGACCAGCGTGACGACGCTCTGTGTCCGGCGCTCGCCGAGCGGGCTCGCCGAGACGCCGCGCCGCAGCTCGGCCGGGTCCATGCCGACCTGGCCGGCGACTTCGTCGATGACGGCCTGGCTACGCGCGATCGCGGCGACGCCGCTCGGGTCGCTCGCCAGGCTCGGGACCGGGGACGAGCCGGTCCCGGACAGCGGCTGGCCCAGGTAGACGATCGACTGCGCCTGGTACGTGGAGCCGTCGCTGCGCCCGAGCAGGAAGCCGATCACGCCACCGAGGACGGCTCCGAGGACCAGCAGCCACCACCGGGCGCCGACCGCCCGGGCGTAGCCGGCGAAGTCCACCTCCCGCTCCGCGTCGAGCTCGGCAGCGGGCCGGGGCGCCCGACGAAGGGGCTCGCTGTCCGGGCTCATCGCGGGCATCGACTCTACCAGCGGCTCCGGCAGGGGGCGCTGCTAGCCTGGGCCGGGCGCCGCCCCGGGTCTTCCGCATGCGGAAAAAGCTCCTGATCGCCCTCGCCGCCCTCCTCCTTCTCCTGCTCGCAGGAGCGGCCGCTGCGTACTTCGCCCTCAAGCAGGACCGGCCGGAAGGCGCGCTCGACACCGAGCTCGAGGGCGTCTCGCTCTTCCAGGACACGGAGGCGACGAGCGAGGAGCCCGAGGAGACGACGACCGAGGAAACCGAGCCCGTGCCGGACGGGCCGCCGCCCGAGCGCTGCTGGAAGAGCTTCGGCGGGAACCCGCAGCGGACGCTCGCCCTCCCCGACGTCCAGCTCGGGCTTCCCGGCAAGCAGCTGTGGCGGCGCTACATGCACGACGTCATGGAGTACCCGCCCACGTTCTGCGACGGGGTCATCTACGCCAACCTCGAGCACGGGCGCACGGTTGCCGTGCGCGCGTCGAACGGCCGCCGGCTCTGGGAGCGCCAGCACGAGGGCGCCACGGCCTCGTCGCCTGCGATCGACGGCCCGCGGCTCATCATCAGCTCGCACGCCGGGACGGTGGCGGGCCTGCGCCGCTCGAACGGCAAGGTGCTGTGGCGCCTCCGCGTTCCCGGCAAGGTCGAGTCCTCGCCCGTGGTCGTGGACGGCACCGCCTACTTCGGCACGACGGAGGGGCGTCTCTTCGCGCTCAACTCCACCACGGGCCGCGTCCGCTGGGCCTATAACACGGGCGGTCGCATGAATGCCAGCCCGTCGGTGATCGGACACCGCGTGTGCAACTCGACGTACGCCGGCTCCATTCTCTGCCTGCGGAAGTCGAACGGCCGGGAGATCTGGACGACGTATGTCTCGCGCGACGCGCTGCGCATGGAGAGCTTCTACGCGAGCCCGTCGACGGACGGCCGCCGGCTCTTCACGGTCGCGCGCACGGGGAAGGTCGTCGCGCTCTCGCTCCAGACCGGGCGGATCCTCTGGACGTACACCATGGGCGCCCTCGCGTACTCGACGCCCGCGATCGCGAACGGGACGATCTACGTGAGCGCCTTCGACGGCGGGATCCGGGCCCTGCGCGCCTCGAGCGGCAGCGTCAAGTGGACGCGGTTCGTGCCGGGCCGGATCCTGGGGCCGGCGCTGGTCGTCGGCGACCTCGTGTTCGTCTCCTCGCTCGAGGAGCGGACCTACGGTCTTCGGCGCTCGACCGGGCGCATCGTCTGGCGGCTCTCCCGCGGGAAGTATGCGCCGGGGATCGCCACCGACCGGCGCTACTACTTCTCCCTGAACGGCTCGCTGATCGCCTACCGCGGCCGCAACGGGCCTACTAGGTAGCGAGCCAGCGGTCGAGCGGGCGCTCGAGCAGGCGCTCGAGCTCGGCGACGTCCTCCCGGTACAGCTCGACGAGCCGGCTCCGGTGCTCCGGGGCGAGCGCCGGGCGGTCGAGCCCGCGGGCGAGCGAGGCCTTCGCGCGGCGGCGCGCGGCGGCGGGCAGGAACGGGGCGAGGCGCCGGCCGCCGCGGACGGCGCTCGCGACGAGCGCGTTCCGGGGGACGCCGGAGACGTTGACCGCGCGCTCGGGGGCCCCGCCGAGGGCCGGGTCGACGGCGAGGAAGGCGAAGAGGCTGCGGAGGACCGTATCGGGGTCGGCGGCGAAGTCCTCGAAGAGGTGCACCTGGATCCGGTCGTGCGGGAACGCTTCGAAGTACGGCCGCAGCTGGCGCCCGTAGAAGCCGGTCTCGACGTAGTAGCCGGTCGGGGCGGCGGCGCGGCGGCGCTCGTCCTGCGCGTCGAGCGCGCGGCCGAAGTCGGTCTCCGGCTCGAGCCCGTCCCGCACGTACATGAGGTAGTCCGAGAACGCCCGCTCGACCGGGTTGCGCAGGATGGCCACGAGGCGCACGTCGGGGACGCGCTCGCGGATGCGGCCGGCCGCGCGCGGGCTCGCCAGGTACTCGGGGGAGACCTCGCCGCGGACGGAGCCCGCCGGCGCCGGGTCGAAGAGCGCCAGGTAGTCCTCCCAGCGGCGCACGGTCCCCGGCGGAAGCGGGCGATCGGGCTGCTCCACGCCGTCGAAGGCGAAGAAGCTCGGCCCCTTCTGCGGGGGGACGAAGACCTGAGGGTGGGCGCGGAGGGCCTCGTGGAGCGCGGTCGAGCCGCTCTTGTAGGCGCCGATGACGAGGAAGTCGGGGAGGCTCACGTCCGGCCCCGGATGCGCTCGTACAGGCGCTCGTGGGCCTCGGCGGCGGCGTCCCACGTGAGCGCGGCGCGGGCCCGCTCGACGCCGGCGAATGCCGCGGCGAGCGCCTCGGGATCGCCGAGCAGCTCGGCACAGGCGGCGGCGAGGGCGGCGGGGTCCTCGGGCGGGACG
>JBOHAK010000019.1:0-3754 GCA_050697795.1 Gaiellaceae bacterium | reverse complement strand
GAGCAAGCGGGCTTCGGACCAGGCCGAGCTGGATGAGGCCGAGATACACCGAAAGCGCCAAGACCAAAGCCGCGCCGACATGGACACCTGCTCCGACGAGCCGGCCGGCCCGCGAGACCGCTCCCTTCTTTGGGCCGCTCACCCCGACGTGTGGTGGCATCCGCCCGCTACTGGATCAGCGTCAGCAGCTTGAACATCGGCAGGTACATCGCGATGATGATCACGCCGACGACGACGCCGACCGCGATCATCATGAGCGGCTCGATGATCGAGGTCAGGTTCGCGATCGCGCTGTCGACCTCGTCCTCGTAGAAGTCGGCGATCTTCGAGAGCATCTTCTCGAGCTCTCCCGTCTCCTCGCCGACGCGCACCATGTGCGCGACCATGGGCGGGAAGATGTCCGCCTCGGCGAGGGGGACGGCGATGGGGACGCCCTGCGTGACGCGCTCCTTGACGAGGTTCGTGGCGTCCTCGATGAGGCTGTTCCCGGCCGTCGCGCCCGTGATCTCGAGCGAGCGGATGATGTCGACGCCGGCGGCGACCAGCGTCGAGAGCGTCCGCGAGAAGCGGGCCATGCCGATCTTGACGATCACCTTGCCGATGCCCATCGGCGTCTTCATGCGCAGCCGGTCCCAGATGCGGCGGCCGCGCTCCGTCTTCTTCCACTTGAAGAAGCCCCAGATCGCGAAGCCGATGGCCGGGAAGACGATGTAGAAGCGCGCGCGGAGGAAGTCCGAGGCCGCGACGACGATCTTCGTGAGCATGGGCAGGTCGCCGCCCAGCGACTCGAAGATGTCCACGAAGATCGGGACGAGGAAGAGGAGCATGCCGATCAGGACGAGCGTCGCGAACGACAGCACCATGATCGGGTACATCATCGCGCCCTTCACGCGGCGCTTGATCTTCGTCTCCTTCTCGATCTGGTAGGCGACGCGGTCGAGGACGACGTCGAGGATTCCGGCTGCCTCGCCGGCCTCGACCATCGCGATGTAGAGACGGGAGAAGACGCGGGGGTGGCGCGCCATCGCCTCGGAGAGAAGAAGGCCGCCCTCGACGTCGGAGCGCAGCTCGCCGATCACGACGGCGAGCTTCTTGTCCTCGGTCTGCTCCTCGAGGATGACGAGCGCGGTGACGACGTTCAGGCCGGCGTCGATCATCGTCGCGAACTGCCGCGAGAAGATCTGGAGCGACTTCGGCTTGACCTTCTTCACGGCCAGCGCCTGGGTCTTCGTGCCGCCGGCCTGCTCCTCGAGATCCGTCGCCAGCAGTCCGCGGACGCGAAGCGCCTCGCGCGCGGCGCCGAGGTCGGGCGCGCTGACCTCCCCGGTCGACTCCAGCCCGGATGCGTTGATGGCCGTGTACGCGTACGACGCCATACCGCCTCGGAATCGGCATCCCCCGGCGTCTGCTTGAGCGTGTAGGGCCGCGTGCCGATGAAGAGACGCGGTGTCCGGTTCGACACAACTTCTTTTCGCGCGCGGCCGCGACGAGCGGGGCTTCGGCATGATCGAGCTCCTCGCCGCGATGACGATCATGATGGTCGGCGTCCTCGCGGTCTTCGCCCTCTTCCAGTCGGGCATCGTCCAGCTGCGGCGGGCGAGCACGATCACCACCGCCGCGGCACTCGCAGACGCCCAGATGGAGCGCTTCCGGGCGGCCAAGTACGAGACGCTGGGCCTCGACGAGGCGGACGTCACCGCCCTCGTCGCGGCCGAAAGCCCCGCCGTGTACAGCGCCGACGAGGCCTACGGCGACTCCGCCGCGAGCACGACGGTCAGCGGGAACCTGACCGCGAGCACGACGACGCTCGCCGTCGCCTCGGCCGCGACCTTCCCCGCGACCGCCGAGTTCCGCGTGCAGGTCGACAGCGAGATCCTGCTCGTCACGGCGGGCGCCGGGACGACGAGCTGGACGGTCACCCGCGGGTCCGACGGCACGACCGCCGCCACGCACACGACCGGCGCGGCGGTGACGCTGGTCGAGCGCGCCGCGGTCGCGAGCTGCGACGGCGGGGGATCGCCGTGTACGACCCTGGAACCATCGAAGACCTCGACCGGAGCGGACGGCACGAGCTATCGCGTGGACACGTACGTCAACTGGACGCAGTCGGCCAACCAGGCGGGCCTGGGCGGGCGGGCGCTGAAGCAGATCACCGTGGTCGTCAGGGACTCCACCGCACCCCACAGAGAGTGGGCCCGCGTGACCTCGATCTTCGACGAGGCCACCGGCCTCTAAGCGAAGAGCGTCAGGTCCGGCTCGCGCTCGCCGCGGAGGGAGTCCAGCGCCACCTCGACGCAGCGAATGCCGCGCGCCTCCGCGAGGGTGACGGCCTGGGGCTTGAAGCGCTCGGCGGCGAGGATGCCGCCGCAGTCCTTCCTCGCCGGGTCGAGGCGGATCCGCTCCAGGTAGCGGGCGAGCTGCTCGACCGCCTCGATCGTCGCGACGCGCTTCACCTCCACGGCGGTCCACTCCCCGTCCGGGCCGCGGCACATGAGATCCACGGGCCCGATGTCGGTCGGCCACTCGCGACGTACGAGCCCGAGCCCGTCCCCGAGCGCCTCCGGCCACGCGGCGAGCTCGGCCTGGAGGTCGCGCTCGACACCGTCCTTCTCGAGCGCCGCGGCCTCGCCCATGTCGTGCTCGACGTCGCTCAGGAGCTCGTGGATCGCAATCTCGAGCCGGTCCTCCGAGCGCCCCGCGCGCTTCCGGACGACGATCCGCGCGGGCGGGTCGCCCTCCTCCTCCACGACCGTCGGCGGGGTCATCCAGTTCAGCGGCTTGTACCCGCCGGCGTCCGCGTGCACGAGGACGGAGCCGTCCTCCTTCAGCATGAGCAGGCGAGTCGAGAGCGGCAGCACGGCCGTGAGCCGGCCCGTGTAGCGCACCTCGCAGCGGGCGACGAGCAGGCGCATCGGCGCCACGCTACCGCCCGTTTCGGACGGGTCTAGCTGACGGAGACGACCGTGACGGTGTACGTGGCGCCGTCGTCGGCGACGAGCTCGACCCGCTCCCCGACCGCGATCTGGACGTTCGCCTGCCCGCCCTCGAAGGCCCCGCTCGTGAGGCCGACGACGGCGGCGGTCTGGCTGAGCGACACGAGCTGGAAGATCGGGTCGGCCGCCGGGAACGTGCCGTTGACGCTCACCGTCTCCGAGACGCCGTTCACCTCGATGACGGCGGAGCTCACGGCAGGGGTCTCGCCGCCGGGGTCGGTCGCCTCGGGCACGGCGCCCACCGGGGGGAGGAAGGGGTTGCGCGGCGAGAAGCGGCTGAAGGAGAGGAGCTGGTCGTGCGCGGCGCTCGGCAGCGGCTCGCTGTCGGGGAGGGTGCCCGGCGCCACGGGTGCGGGGGTCGTGCCCGGCGCCGCGGTGCCGGGGGCCGGTGTGGCCGGAGCCGGCGTCTGCGGCACGGCCTCCGGAGGAGCCGGCTGCGCGAAGAGCGACTTGTACATCTTCGGGCCCTGCCAGGCGACGAGGAGGAAGAAGAAGGGCAGGAGCACGAGCAGGACCTTCTTCTGCTTTGCCTCCTTCGCCTTGGCGAGATCGGCTGCGCTGCGCTTCGCCATCGGCGCCTACCCGCTTCCGAGCGCGCTCGGGTCCTCAACCGGCGCGGGCGTCGTCGTGGTGGCGGGCGTCGTTGCGGCGGGGGGCGTCGTCGCCGCCGGCGCGGGCACGGCGCCGGGCGCGAACGTGTAGGCGCTCACGCTCAGCCCCGCCTGCACCTGCGGGAAGCCGTCCGAGCCCTCGTGCAGGTC
>JBOHAK010000018.1:0-11629 GCA_050697795.1 Gaiellaceae bacterium | reverse complement strand
TTCGAGCGCGGACACGTCGCCGTCAGCGCGCTGTGGGCCGCGATCGGGCTCGCACTCGTCGAGACGGGCATGCGGCGGCAGCGGCTCGCGCTCGCGATCGGCGGCCTCGCCTGGACGGGCGCGGCGGTGCTCAAGACGGTCGCCTTCGACGAGGGGGAGCTCACCTCGACACGGGCGGCGGTCGCCTTCCTGCTCGTGGGCGCCGGCGCGCTGCTGGCGGGCTTCGAGTACCAGCGCCTCGGGGCGCGCCGCTGGGGCTTCCTCCGCCCCGAGGCGGCGCTCGCCGTCGTGGTCAGCGCCGTGCTGGGCGCCGTCGCGTTGGTGCAGCTCGCGGACGGCACGTGGAACGGCGTCGACGTGACCGGCGGGGCGCTCGTCCTGCTCGCCCTCCCATACGCGGCGCTCGCGGCCGCCGTCTTTCGCGTGCCGCTCCTGCGCGACCTCGCCACGCTCCTCTGGACGATCGCGCTCGTCGTCCTCTGCGCCGCGCTCTTCCTCCTGCTCGACGACGTCTGGCTCGTGCTCGCGCTCACCGCCGCCTCGGCGCTCCTCTCCCCGCTGGCGCTCGCCGTCCGCGAGGCCCGGCTGCAGGCCGCGGCGGCCGTCTACCTGCTCGTCGCGCTGGTCTACACGCTCGCCCTCGAGGCACCGCCGCGCGACTTCGTGTACGCCGCCCAGCACCCCGGCGACGGCGTGCCGGCGCTCGTGCTCGTCGCGCTGGCCGCGGTCGTCTTCGGCCTCTGCGCCCGCCACGAGCTCCCGGCCGTGCGCGCGCCCTTCTCCTGGAGCGAGCCGATCACCCTCGCCGGCTTCCTGGGCGCCCTGCGCTCGTGGCAGCCCGCCTACCGCACGGTGGGCCTGGCGGGCGCCGCGATCCTCGCCCTCTACGCGCTCTCGCTCGGCATCCTCGACGCGGCCGAGCGCCTCTCCGGGGCCTCCGTCGCCACCGATTTCCAGCGCGGGCACACGGCCGTGAGCGCCGTCTGGGGCGCGGTCGGCCTCGCGCTCCTCACGCTGGGGCTCGTGCGCCGGTCGCGTGGATTCCGCCTCGCGGGGTTCGCCCTCTTCGGCATCAGCCTCGCGAAACTCTTCCTCTACGACCTGACGACGCTGAGCTCGCTCGCCCGCGCACTGTCCTTCCTCGCGGTCGGCGCGCTCCTCCTCCTCGGCGGCTTCTTCTACCAGCGCCTCAGCGAGCAGCTCGAGGACCGCGGGCCCTCCGGTCCGCGGACGGCCTAGCGGGTCGGCGGCGGCGCTATCGTCAGAGCGTGGACGACGTACGCAGCTTCCTCGACGCCTCCGAGGCGTTCTTCAGGGCGGTCGCGGCCGTCGCCTGGGGCGCGCTCGCCGTGGCCGTGCTCCTCCACCTGCTCCGCCTCGTCCTCCGCGTGCGCGCGTGGCAGAACATCATCCGCGCCGCGTACCCGGGGACGAGGGTGCCGTACCGGAGCGTCTTCGGTTCGTACATGGCCGGAGTCGGGGTCAACGCGATCGTGCCGGCCCGCGGCGGGGACGTCGTCAAGCTCTACCTCGCCAAGCACCGCGTCGAGGGCTCGACGTACCCGACGCTGACGTCCAGCCTCGTCGTCGAGACGCTCTTCGACTTCGTCGTCGCCTTCGCCCTCTTCCTGTGGGCGATCCAGATGGGACTGCTCCCCGGCCTGCCCGACCTCCCGCGCCTGCCCGCGTTCGACTGGAGGTTCGTCGTCGAGCATCCGCGAGCGGCGGCGTTCCTCGGCTCGATCCTCCTGGGCGGGATCATCCTGCTCATCGCCTGGGCGACCAGGCACGTCACGGCCTTCAAGGAGAAGGTGGCGCAGGGGTTCGCGGTCCTGCGCGACCGGCGGGTCTACTTCCGCCGGGTGGTCTCCTGGCAGGCCGGCAGCTGGCTGGCGCGGATCGGGTCGACGTTCTTCTTCCTGCGGGCCTTCCACGTGGACGCGACCGTCGAGACGACCCTCGCCGTGCTGGTCGTCGGCAGTCTCTCGACGATGCTGCCCTTCACGCCCGGCGGCGCGGGCACGCAGCAGGCGATCCTCGTCTTCGCTCTCGCCGGCGCGGCCTCGAGCAGCACCATCCTCGCCTTCAGCTTCGGGCAGCAGCTCGTGGTCACGATCGTGAACGTCGCGCTCGGGTTCGGCGCCATCCTGCTCATGCTCGGAACGCTGCGCTGGCGCCGGCACGTACGCGGCGACGAAGCTGAGATCAAGGGCTCGCAGCCGGAGGGGGAGCCGTCCCGCGGGCCAGCCGGTGCACGGTCGCCGTGAACTCCTCCAGCGTGAACGGCTTGCGGATGGCGCCGTCGGAGACCGCGGCCGAGCGCTCCCCGAAGTCGACGCTCCCCGAGAGGAAGGCGATCGCGACGTCCGGGTGGCGCTCCCGCAGGCTGCGCGCGACCTCGATCCCGTCCTCGCTGCCGAGGTGGACATCGAGCAGGACGAGGGCGACCTCGTCCTCCTCCGTCACCAGCGTGAGCTCGCGCGAGTTCGCGGCCTCGGCCACGCGGTAGCCTTCGAGCTCGAGGTTCACGCGGCAGAGCAGGCGGATCGCGTCGTCGTCGTCGGCGACGACGACCAGGCGGGGGACCCGGGCGTCCATCCTCGGCTGAGTGTAACCGCGTATGATGGCCGCCGGATGGAGCGGACGGTTCGCAGGAACGAGCCGCACGGCTACGCGGAGGCCGTCTCGCATCTGTGGGAGCGCGTGGGCGGCGCGCTCGTCCGGCTGGAGCGGGTCGCCGAGTCACCGGCCGAGGCCGCCACGGACGACTTCCTCGGCGAGCTGCCCCACCTCCAGTACGGGCTGCACGCGGCCGCCGAGCTCGCGGTCGGGATCGACGCGCCCCGCGGCGCCGAGATGCTCCACGAGGAGCTCGTCGCCGCCCTCACCGAGGCCCGCGACGTGACCGCCGAGGTCGGGCATGCGCTGGAGGAGGGCGATGCGGAGCTCGTCGAGCCACTACTCCCGGAGTGGCGCGGCGTCCTCTTCCGTGTCCGACTCGCGCGCCTGCGGGCCATCGAGCGGACCACGGTCCCGATCGGCTCGGACGGCGACTCGGAGCCCAAGCGCCAGCACTTCCGCGACCTGCCCTCGGTCTCCGCGCTCGTTGCCACCGGGCTCGTGATCGGCGGAGCGTTTCTCTTCACGGCCGGCGCCGTGCTCGCGGCCTGGCCCGTGTGGGCGGCAGGCCTCGCGCTCCTCGCGGGCGGCTTCGTCCTCTACCGGCCGTAGCGCGACGCGCGGCGGTCGTCAGGCGGTCAGCTTCGCGCAGGCCTCCTCGATGCGACCTTCCAGGCTGTGGTGCGGCTCGAGGATCGTCTCGCCGGTGTCGAGGTCGATCTTGAGCACACCGGTGAACTCGAACGGGACCTGGCCGGTGATCATGAGGATCGCCGTACCGTCCGGCTCGACCCGGACAAGGTCCGCGCCCACGTCACGGAACCGGTAGACGTTGTCGCCCGCCCTGGCGGCGAGGCCCACGTTGATGGTCCTGAGCTCGACGACTCCCGTCCCCTCGCCCGGGAACGTCCGCAGGATCACGTGCCCCGTCGCGGTCGTCGTAACGGGAACACCGCACGCCTCCGTCAGGAAGTCGTCGGGGAAGCTCTCGTCCACGTCAAAACGCTCGATAGTCGGTTTCGCTGCCGCCGCGCCGGCGGCGAGGACGGCCGCAACCGTCATGGTGACCGCCAGCCACCCGAGGACACGCCCTGTGCTCATTGCTGCTCCTTTCGACGCCCTACCGCAAGGGCGCCCGCCGGCGCCCGGCCCCTCTCTTATCACTCCGCGGGCGGGATCACAACCCGGGGACTCCCCGCGGGGATCTCAAACTGCGACCGCGATCGCGGCGTCGAGGCGGGCGAGCGACTCATCCCGCCCGAGGAGCTCGAGGCTCTCGAAGAGGCCCGGCGAGATCCTGGATCCTGTGACGGCCGCGCGAATCGGGCCGAACGCCTGGCGGGGCTTCGAGCCGAGTCGCTCCGCGAGCGCCCGCAGCGCCTCCTCGATGGGGCCCGCAGCGAACGGCTCCACCCCGGCGAGCACCTCGCGCGCCTGGGCGAGGAGCGCGCCGCTCCCGGCGATGAGCTCGGGCGCCGGCTCGATCCGCCGGAAGAGGAAGCCGGCGAAGTCCGGGTACTCCGCGAGGCGGGCGATCTTCTCCTGCACCAGCGGCGCCGACGCGCGGATCGTCTCCTCGTCGCCGCCGAAGCCCGCCTCCCGCAGGAACGCGACGAGCTCGTCCGCGTACTGCCCGGGCGGCAGCTCCCGCAGGTAGAGCCCGTTCATCCAGGTGAGCTTCTCGTAGTCGAAGGTCGCGGGGCTCGAGCCGACCCGGTCGAGCGAGAAGCGCTCGACGAGCTCGTCGCGGGACATGATGGTGGTGCGGTCGTCGTAGCTCCAGCCGAGCAGGGCTAGGTAGTTCATGAGCGCGGGGGCGACGTAGCCGTCCGCGCGGAACTCCTCGACGGAGACCGCGCCGTGGCGCTTCGAGAGCTTGCGCCCGTCCGTCCCGAAGACGTTGGGGACGTGGGCGTAGAGCGGGAGCGGCCGGCCGAGCGCCTCGAGGATGCGGATCTGCTTCGGCGTGTTCGGAACGTGGTCCTCGCCGCGGATCACGTGGGTGATCTCCGCGTCGGCGTCGTCGAGGGCCGCGGCGAGGTTGTACGTCGGCCGTCCGTCGGAGCGCAGGAGGACGAGGTCCTCGAGCTTCTCGTTCGGGTACTCGATGCGGCCCTTGATCGCATCGTCCCAGACGGTCGTGCCCTCGTCGGGCATGCGGAAGCGGACCGCGCCGTCGTCCTCGTACGCATGGCCCTCGGCAAGCAGCCGGCGCCCGGCCTCCTGGTGGCGCGCTAGGCCGTCGAGCTGGAACTCGAGCTCGCCGTCCCAGTCGAGCCCGAGCCAGCGGAGGGAGCGCTGGATCTGCTCGACGGACTCCTCGACCTCCCGGCTCGTGTCCGTGTTCTCGATGCGCAGGCGGAACTCGCCGCCGGCGTGGCGCGCGAAGAGCCAGTTGAAGAGCGCCGTGCGCACTCCGCCGATGTGGAGCAGGCCGGTCGGGCTGGGCGCGAAGCGGACTCTAGGGGTCACGCGGCTATCGTAGTGCGGTGCTGACCGGAGCCCATGTGTCCACCGCCGGTGGGATCCACACCGCGATCGACCGCGCCGTGGACATCGGCGCCGAGGCGGTCCAGGTCTTCACGCAGAGCCCGCGCGCCTGGCGGCCGACGAACCATCCGCCAGAGAACCTCGAGCGCTTCAGGGAGCGGCGCGCCGAGGAGAGCATCGGGGCGGTCGTCTGCCACGCGCTCTACCTGATCAACCTCGCGACCCCCGACCGGACCGTCTGGGAGAAGTCGCGCGCCACGCTCCTCAACACGGTCGGCGTCGCCTGCGCGATCGAGGCGGACGGGGTCGTCCTCCACGTCGGCTCGCACCTCGGCGCGGGCTTCGAGGAGGGGCTCGAGCATGCCGTGCCCGCGCTGGAGGAGGCGCTCGCCGCCTGCCAGGGGCCCACCTGGATCCTGCTCGAGAACTCCGCCGGCGCCGGCGGCACGATCGGGCGGTCGGTGGACGAGCTCGAGATGCTGACGGACCGGCTCGGCGGCCACCCCCGCCTCGGCCTCTGCCTCGACTCCTGCCACCTGTGGGTGTCCGGTATCGATGTGACCGACCCGGCGATCGTGGAGAAGACCGTCTCCGACGTCGACCGCCGCATCGGGCTCGACCGCCTGCGCTGCCTGCACGTCAACGACGCGGCGGCACCGCTCGGCTCGAACCGCGACCGCCACGCCAACGTCTGCGCCGGCGAGATGGGCGAGGGCCTCGGAGCGTTTCTCGCGGACAAGCGCCTCCAGGGGCTGCCCGCCATCCTCGAGACCCCGGGGCCCGACAACCACGGTCCGGACGCCGCCGAGGTGACTCGGCTCAAGGAGCTGCACGCGCGCTGGACGGGCGCTACGCGGCCGGGTCGGTCTGCCCGACGACCCGGAAGGACGGCTTCCCGCGGGGGAGCTCGAAAAACTCGGGGTTGACGCAGCCGAGGTCGCCGGCGCGGTGCCCGTAGCAGCTCGAGACCTCGGCCCGGCACATCGGGAGGGGCTGCCGCACCGCCCTGACGGCCCCGAAGCCGCCCTTGCGGCCGCGCGCCTCGGTGAGGATCTCCAGGTCGATCTCGACGCGGTAGACCTTCTGCATGCACCCGACGTAGGTCCTCCCCCATTCCTCGTAGGCGTAGAGGAAGGGGCACGCCCGCTCGACGCATGCCGACGGGTAGACGACCTTGTCGCAGTGCACGTCGCAGCGGCGGCACTCGGTCTCCTCCTGAGGCCGAAGCGGAAGCTCTGTCCCGGTGAACATCGTTTCCCGCACTGGCTGTCCCTGGATTGTTAACCCACCCCAGCGCCGCCGCAAGACTTGACAGCCCCTGCGCCCGGGTGTAGGCCCCCAGGTCCCCTACGACTCGCCGGTGAGGCGGCGCACGACGTTGAGCACGTCCATGGGCGTGAAGGCCTCGAAATCGGGATCGATTCCGAGCTCGTCGTCGTCGGCCCGAAACCAGAGCGCCTGCACCGTCGTCATGCCGAGCTCCTTCGCGCCCTGGACGTCCTCGAGGCGGCGATCGCCGACGAACAGCGCGTCCGCGGGGGCGACGCCGAGACGCTCGAGCATCGCCTCGAAGATCGCCGGATGGGGCTTGCGCTTGCCGACCTCGGAGGAGAAGACCGCGGCGTCGAGGCGCTCGGCGAGCCCCATCCGCGCGAGGTCGTCGTGGAGCAGCCAGCCGGGGTCGAAGGCGTTCGAGACGAGGCCGGTCGCGAGGCCGCGCTGCCGCAGCGAGTCGAGGAGCGCGTGCGTATGGGCGCCCACGAGCCGGGCCGGCTCCCAGGCGGCGTGCTCGGCGGCGAGGAAGCGGTCGAGCTCCTCGTCGTCGACCTCGACGCCGAAGCTCTCGAGCAGCTCGCGGACGAGGCCGGGATACTCGACCTCCTCGAGCGCGCCCGGGACGAAGAGCAGCGGCATGTAGCGCTCCCGGAAGCGGGCAGCAGTCTGGTCGTGTCCGGGCAGGTCGTCGCGTGCGAGAGCGGCCAGGCCCGCCTCCCAGCCGGCCTCGAGCAGGGCCTCGTCGTAGGCGAAATGGAAGAGCGTGTCGCCCCAGTCGAAGAGAACGGCGCGCAGCACGCGTCAAAGGTTAGGGTGCGCGCGCCGTGGTCCGTCGAATCCTCTTCGCGCTCCTGGCCCTCGGCCCGATCGCCGTGCTCGTGGACAGGTTCACGGACGTCGGCGAGCTCGAGCTGTTCGTCTTGGCCGCGATCGCGCTCGTGCCACTCGCCTGGCTGATCGGCGAGGCGACCGAGCACGCCGCGCACCACACCGGCCCGGGCATCGGCGGCTTCCTGAACGCGACGTTCGGGAACGCGCCGGAGCTCATCATCGCGCTGTTCGCCGTCAACGAGGGCCTCACGGAGGTCGTGCGCGGCTCGCTGACCGGCAGCGTGATCGGAAACCTCCTGCTCGTCCTCGGCTTCTCGCTCCTCTTCGGCGGCACCGGCGATCTCGACCGTGAGTCGAGCCTCACCTCCTTCGCTCTCGTCGCCTTCGCCGTCCTCCTCTTCCTCATCCCTGCGATTCCCGGCTGGGAGGGAGATCCGGACCGCCACTCGCTCGCCGTGCTCTCGGTGCCGGTCTCCATCGTGCTCCTAGTGATCTATGTCGTCGTGACGTGGATCTCCCTGCGGCGCCACCACGAGCTGCACGTCTCGGACGAGCCCGGCGCAATGAGGGGCTGGTCGTTGCGCCTCTCGCTGGCCGTCCTCGCCGGCGCGACGGTGGTGACCGCCTTCGTGGCCGAGACGCTCGTGCACTCCCTCGAGGTCTTCGCGGACGAGCTCGGGCTGAGCGAGTTCTTCGTCGCCGCGGTGATCGTGGCCATCGTGGGGAACGCGGCCGAGCACGGAGGCGCGGTCGTGGTCGCCTACCGCGGGAAGATCAAGCTCGCCGCCGAGATCGCCCTCGCCTCGAGCGCCCAGGTGGCCGTCTTCCTCATCCCGGCCGTCACGCTTCTCTCCTGGGCGATCGAGCCGCTCGCCCTCTCGTTCCGGGTCGTCGAGATCGCCGCGGTCGGAGGATCGGTCCTCTTCACGGCGGCGCTCCTCTTCGGCGGCCGCTCCACCCGCTGGCGCGGGGCCGTGCTGATCGGCGCGTACGTTGCCGTGGCAGTCGCCTTCTTCGTCGTGGGCGACCGCTCCGCCTAGTTCGGTTAACCGCACTCCGGGCCTCGGGGTCGCCGCCTTGTAAGTCGCGGGCGAGGTTGGAACCATCCGTCGACCCACCAGCACCGGAGGTTCCACTAAGTTGGCGTCCATGCACACAGAAACCCAGCAGCAGCCAGACAGCAGCAACGGCGCCGTCGTCACCGCGCGCGACGTCACCCGCACGTACGGCGCCGGTGAGACCGCCGTCCACGCGCTTCGCGGCATCACGCTCGACGTCCAGCGCGGAAAGCTCACCGGGATCATGGGCCCGTCGGGCTCGGGCAAGTCGACGCTCATGCACATCCTCGCCGGCCTCGACCGCCCGACCGAGGGGGACGTCTCGATCGACGGCACGAGCATCACGACGCTCGGCGACACGGACCTGACGAAGCTCCGCCGCCGCCACATCGGCTTCGTCTTCCAGTTCTTCAACCTGCTCCCGATGCTGACGGCCGAGGAGAACATCCGCCTCCCGCTCGACCTCGCCGGCGGCAAGAACGACAAGGAGTGGGTCGACTCCGTGATCGAGAGCGTCGGCCTCTCCGACCGCCGGAAGCACCGCCCGTCCGAGCTGTCCGGCGGCCAGCAGCAGCGCGTCGCGATCGCGAGGGCACTCGTCTCCAAGCCGACCGTCGTCTTCGCGGACGAGCCGACCGGCAACCTCGACTCCACGACCGGGGCCGAGATCCTCGACCTCCTGCGGGAGTCCGTCTCCACGCTCGGCCAGACGATCGTCATGGTCACGCACGACCCGAACGCCTGCTCGTTCGCCGACCGCACGCTCTTCCTCGCCGACGGCCTGATCGTCCGCGAGGTCGCGAAGACGGACGCCCACGAGATCGTGACCACCATGGAGGAAGTGAGCAAGCTTTGATCCGCGTCGCCCTGCGCGGGCTCGGAGGGCGCAAGCTCCGGGCAACGCTCACCGCGCTCGCCATCGTGCTCGGGGTAGCCATGATGAGCGGCGCTTACGTCCTGACCGACACGATCGACAAGGCGTTCGACACGATCTTCGTCGAGTCGTACGCTGACACCGACGCCGTCGTGTCCGGCAAGGAGGCCGGAATCAATTTCGAGGGCGAGTCGGCCCAGGCGCCCCCGATCCCGGAGGAGACGCTCGAGCGCGTACGGGCTGTCGACGGCGTCGAGCTCGCGACGGGATCGGTCCAGGACGAGCAGACTAAGCTTCTGAAGCCCGACGGCGAGGCGATCGATACCGGGGGCGCACCTGCGCTCGCCTTCGGCATCGACACGTCTCCTGAGTACGACCGCTTCAATCCGCTGAACCTGGTCGAGGGCCGGTGGCCGTCCGAGAACGGGGAGGTGGCCGTCGACGAAGGCACAGCGGACGACGAGAAGCTGAATGTCGGTGACCGGATTGGCGTCGCTGCCATCGGCCCCGCCGAGCAGTTCGAGATCGTCGGCATCGCGAAGTACGGCGACGTCAGCTCGCTCGGAAGCGCCACGTTCGCGATCTTCGACATCCCGACGGCGCAGAGGCTGCTCGACAAAGAGGGCGAGTTCGACGCGATCCAAGCTGCCGCCGTCGAGGGTGTCACCCCCGAGCAGCTGACCGAGCGGATCCGGACCGAGCTCGGCTCCAACGCCACCGTCCGCACGGGCACGGAACAGGCTGAAGAGGCCTCCAGCGAGATCGCCACATTCACGAAGATCATCCGCTACTTCCTGCTCTCGTTCGCCGGGATCGCCCTTTTCGTCGGCGGCTTTGTCATCTTCAACACGCTCTCGATCACGGTCGCGCAGCGGACGCGCGAGTTCGCCACGCTGCGCACCATCGGTGCCTCGCGGCGCCAGGTCCTCACCTCCGTGATCATTGAGGCGCTCGTGATTGGTCTCGGGGCGTCGATCATCGGCCTCTTCGCGGGGCTCGGGCTGGCCGTCGGCCTGAGTGAGCTCTTCAAGGCGCTAAACCTCGATCTGCCGCAAACGCAGACGGTCTTCGCGACGCGCACGATCGTCGTGTCGCTGCTCGTGGGGACGCTCGTGACGCTCGCAGCGGGGCTCTTCCCTGCACTGCGCGCGACGCGCGTGCCGCCGATCGCCGCAGCCCGCGAGGGCGCGACAGTCCCGCGCGGCCGCTTCGCGCGGTTCACGCCGTACATCGCGGCCGTCATCGTCGCACTGGCCGTCCTCGCTCTCGCGTACGGCACGCTCGCCGATGACATCCCCACCGGCGACCGCTTCGCCATGCTGGGAGTCGGCGTGCTGGCGCTCTTCGTCGGCGTCGCGATGCTCTCGTCCCGGCTGGTCAAGCCGCTCGCGATGCTCGTCGGCATCCCGGCGCGACGGCTCGGCGGCGCGGCAGGACAACTTGCGGAGAGGAACTCACAGCGCAACCCGGGCCGCACGGCGGCGACCGCGGCAGCGCTGATGATCGGCATCGCGCTCGTCACCTTCGTGGCGGTGCTGGCGCAGGGTCTGCGCGTCTCGAACAGCGATGCGATCGAGCGGCAGATCCAGGCCGACCTGATCGTCACGTCCCAAGACGGCTACTCGGAGTTCCCGGCCGCCGTAGGTGACGCGGTCGAGGGCGCGAACAACGTCGAGACTGTCAGCAATGTGCGGCAGGACATGGCCGATATCGACGGCAACGGCGGCAACCTCACCGGTCTTGATCCCGCCATCGACGAGGTCTACGACTTCCGCTGGGAAGAGGGCTCCGACGAGGTGCTTGCGCGACTCGGCGACGACGGCGTGATCCTCCCAGACAACTTCGCCGAGGACAACGACCTCGCCGTCGGTGACACGCTCCCGGTCCTCTCGACCAAGAACGAGACCAAGGACTTCGTCGTGCGCGGCATCTACGAGGGCAGCCCCTTCTATCCGCTGCTCGGCAGCGCAAGCATCTCGAAGGACGCGTTCGACGGCCTGTACGAGCGCCCTCGCAACCGCTTCACGCTCGCGAACGTCGCCGGCGATCCGAGCGAGACACAGAAGGTGGCTCTCGAGCGCGAGCTCGAAGACTTCGCCGACACCCGCGTCCAGACGCGGCAGGAGTGGATCGACAAGGAGGACCGGGAGATTCAGCAGTTCCTGCTGCTGCTGTACGTGCTCCTTGCCCTGTCGGTGATCATCAGCCTGTTCGGGATGGTCAATACGCTCGTCCTTTCGGTGTTCGAACGAACGCGCGAGCTGGGAATGCTGCGAGCGGTCGGCATGACGCGCCGGCAGGCGAGGCGCATGGTGCGCCACGAGAGCGTGATCACGGCGCTGATCGGCACCGCGCTGGGGCTCCCGCTCGGGATCTTCCTCGCGCTGCTCCTCACTAGGGCGCTGTCCCAGTACGACCTCCAGTTCGCAATCCCGTTCGGCTCGCTGATCGCGTTCGTGATCGTGGCGATCATCGCCGGGAT
>JBOHAK010000017.1:0-1836 GCA_050697795.1 Gaiellaceae bacterium | reverse complement strand
CTCACCCGCATGTATCAGTACTCCAGGGCCATCTACCGATCGATCAAAGACCTCATCGATCCGTGGGCCGAGGCGGAGAAGCAGCTCGAGTACCGTCGCGACGTCCTCGCTGCGTGCGAGGAGTGCGTGGAGCGGCTCGCCAAGGATCCCCGCTACTTCGCCCACCCGGACCGGACGCTCTTCCAGGACATCCGCCGCTACTTCCCGATCACCTACCAGGCGCAGGTCGCCTGGGCCGTGACCGAGGGGATCGGCGCAGCGGTCGAGTACATCGAGGCGCAGATCGAGGCGGGCGCCTTCGACGGCGGCATTGCGCGCTGCCGCGCGACCACGCGGAAGGGGAAGCCGTGCCAGCGAACGCCGCTCCCCGAGCGCGAGTACTGCCCCTCGCACCAGCACCTCGAAGCGCGCCCCGCGGCGGCCTAGAGACGGGACACCGTTAGGGTCCCGCGCATGGCGCGCGTCTGCGTGGCGGGAATCACCGGCTGGACGGGCGGCCCGATCGCCGAGGCGATCGCGGCGGCAGAAGACCTCGAGCTCGTGGGGGGCGTATCTCGCTCCGGCGCCGGCACGCGGCTCCCCGCACTGGGCGTTCCCGTCTTCGCCTCGGTCCGCGAGGCGATCGAGGCAGTCGCTGCCGACGTGGTCGTCGACTATACGGACGCGGCGGCCGTGAAAGAGAACGTTCTCGCGGCGCTGAGCCTCAACGTCGCCGTGGTCGTCGGCTCGAGCGGGCTCACCGCGGCCGACTTCGACGAGATCGACGCCCGCGCGCGCGAGGCCGGCGTCGGGGTGATCGCCGCCGGCAACTTCTCGCTGCTCGCGGCGCTGCTGCTCCGCAGCGCCGCCGAGACGGCGCGCTTCGTCGGCTCGTGGGAGATCATCGACTACGCGAGCGCCGCGAAGCCGGACGTCCCGAGCGGCACCTCGCGCGAGCTGGCCGAGCGGCTCGGTGAGACCGGCGGCGCCGCGCTCGGGCGCGAGCTGGACAGCCTGCTGGGGCCGGTGGAGGCCCGCGGCGCGACGGTGGCGGGCAGCCAGGTCCACTCGGTGCGCCTGCCGAGCTTCGTCGTCTCGACGGAGATCGTGTTTGCCTCGGAGGGCGAGCGCCTGACGCTGCGCCACGATCCTGGAGAGAGCCCGGCGCCATACGTCGCCGGCACGCTGCTCGCGATCCGCTCCGTGCGGGGCCGCGTGGGCTTGACCCGCGGGCTGGACGCGCTGATCGACTAGGGCGCTTCCGCCTCCTTCACCTCCACGCCACCGAGGAAGGCCCACAGGCTCATCCTGATCTCCGGCCCCTCGCCGGCCTGCGAGACCTTTACCTCTCGGCCGCCGAGCAGGCTGAAGCCGCTGACCGAGACCGGTGTGCCCGGAGCGACGAGGATCTTGACCCCGCCCAGCACCGCGATCACCCTCAGGCGGGCGTTCGGGCCCGGCGGGCTGTTCGAGAGGTCGAGGTCCGCACCGCCGAGGACGGCGACGACGGTCTCCTTCGTCCAGGAAGGCGCCAGCGGGCGCTTGCCGATTCCGCCGAGGAACGCGACGTTCAGCGCGGGTTTCCTTTCATCGCGCCGAGAATACTCCTGGGACGGCGGTCAGGTGAGCGCCAGCTGCTCGAAGTTTTCGATCTTCGAGACCGTGACGCCGACGAGGCGCAGCGCCCCCGGCCGGTCCGCCAGCGCACGGTCGAGGAGGTCGCACGCGAGCTGGCCGATGCGCTCCCCGTCCGCGAACCCGGCCGCCAGCGTCGTCGAGCGGCTGCGGATGGAGAAGTCCGGGTAGCGGAGCTTCGTCGTCACCGTCCGCGCGACCTGGCCGGACTCCGCCAGGTGG
>JBOHAK010000016.1:0-3299 GCA_050697795.1 Gaiellaceae bacterium | reverse complement strand
GACCACGAGTGCGGCGAGCAGAGCGCCGAGCCCGGAGGCGAAAGCCGCCGCCGCGAGCGCTCCGGCGGCGACCAGCAGTCCGGCGCCCAGGACGACCCGCTCGCCGAAGCGGTCGGCGGCGAGGCCCCAGGCGAGCAGCGTGACCACGGAGCCGAGGCTCGGAGCGGCGAGGACGACGCCGATCCCGGTCAGGCTGAGGTCGTACTCCGCCTGCAGAGCGGGCGCGAGCACGGGCAGGCCGAGGAAGACGGCCGCGTAGCTCCCCTGGGCGGCCGCGCCGAGCGCCAGGATCGTCCAGCGGTAGCGGCTCACGGGGCGAGGCTAGCCGCGGCGCCGGCGAATCGACACACATTGGGCGCGACGCGCGCGCCACAGGTGCGGTTCTTCTCGTTAGCGTCCAAAGCGGGTGGTGGCCCGGGGTGGCCCCTCCGGCCGGTGGAAGCTTGGGTGTCCCCTAGAGACGGGTCGCGCCCAACGGATCGACGTCGAGGTGGCCCCGTTCGAGCGCAAGGGCGACCTCGTCGACGATCGCCCGGCTGCGGCGACGGCCGCCGACCTCCCACCTCAGATCGGTCTGCGACGAAGGCGCGGTCGCCTCGACGTACCAGGGGCGGCCGCGATCGCGGAGGAGCCAGATGACGCCCCCGACGACCGTGAAGAGGAGCTCCCCGACGAGGAAGAGGAGGCCGAGCCTGGGATCCACCACCGTTGCGACGACGACGATCCCGAAGGCGGCTGCCGCGAGAGCCCACTCGTGCAGGTCCCGGTCCTCGCCGTCCTCGTCCTCGGCTTCGTCCCCGGTATCGTCGACAGGATGCCTCCGGCGGCGCACGATCCAGGTCGAGCCGTCCGGGGCGGTCACGCGGCGCTTCACGCGACCACGCCCACCACGGGCAGCTCGCCGCGCGCCCTCAGGGTGAGAAGTGCGTCCCCACCGTCCGGGGCCACGACACGCTCAGCCGCAGCAGCCTTCCTTGTACCTGCACGCGAGGCAGTGCCAGCTCGCCTTCGTCCAGATCATCTCCGTGCCGCAGCGCGGGCAGAGCGGCTCCTCCTCCCTCTCCGTGAGGCGGCAAACAGCCTCCTCGGTGCCCGGGCTCACTCCCATTCGATCGTGGCGGGCGGCTTCGACGAGAGGTCGAGCGCGACCCGGTTGACTGCCGGGATCTCATTGATGATCCGGCTCGAGATCGTCTCGAGCAGGTCGTACGGCAGGCGCGCCCAGTCGGCCGTCATGGCGTCCTCGGACGTGACCGCGCGGATCACGATCGGGTAGGCGTACGTCCGCTCGTCGCCCTGGACGCCGACGGAGCGGATCGCGGGCAGCACCGCGAAGCACTGCCAGA
Organism: Gaiellaceae bacterium; assembly: GCA_050697795.1. Taxonomy (GTDB): domain Bacteria; phylum Actinomycetota; class Thermoleophilia; order Gaiellales; family Gaiellaceae; genus JAIBJN01. The sequence goes on along the minus strand of JBOHAK010000016.1, from coordinate 1,953 downwards.
GCTCGCGGTAGAGACCGGCGCGGCGCACCTCCTCCAGCAGGATCGCGTCGGCCTCGCGCAGGATTCCGAGTCGCTCCTCGGTGACCTCGCCGATGATGCGGATGGCCAGCCCGGGGCCGGGGAACGGGTGCCGCCAGACCATCTCCTCGGGCAGGCCCAGCTCCTCGCCGACGCGGCGCACCTCGTCCTTGAAGAGCATGCGCAGCGGCTCGACGAGCTCGAGGTCCATCACCTCGGGGAGCCCGCCGACGTTGTGGTGCGACTTGATCGTCGCCGCGACGCCGTCGCCGGACCCGCCCGACTCGATCACGTCCGAGTAGAGCGTGCCCTGGACGAGGTAGCGGACCGAGCCGAGCTTGCGCGCCTCCTCCTCGAAGACCCGGATGAACTCCTCGCCGATCGCCTTCCGCTTCTCCTCCGGGTCGGTGACGCCGGCGAGCCTTGCCAGGAAGCGCTCGCGGGCGTCCACGTGGACGAGCGGCACGTGGAAGTGGCGGCCGAAGGTCTCGACCACCTGGACGGCCTCGTCCTTGCGCAGCAGGCCGTGGTCGACGAACACGCAGGTGAGCTGGTCGCCGACCGCCTTGTGCACGAGGAGCGCGGCGACCGCCGAGTCGACGCCGCCGGAGAGGCCGCAGACGACCTGCTCGCCTCCGACCTGGGCGCGGACACGAGCGGTCTCCTCCTCGATCACCGCTGCGGCCGTCCAGGCTGGAGGCGCGTCGGCGACCCGATAGAGGAAGTTCTTCATGATCTCGGTGCCGTGCTCGGTGTGCAGCACCTCCGGGTGGAACTGGATGCCGTAGAGCCTGCGGGCCGGATCCTCGAACCCGGCGATCGGCGTCGACGGCGAGCCGGCGGTGACGCGCGCTCCCTCGGGCGCCGCCGTCACGGAGTCGCGGTGGCTCATCCAGCCGACCTGCTCGGCCGGCAGACCGCCGAAGAGCCCGCTGTCGGGCTCCACACGGACCTCCGCCCTGCCGAACTCGGAGCCGTCGGTCCGCTCCACGCGGCCGCCGAGATCCCTGGCCATGAGCTGCATCCCGTAGCAGATGCCGAGCACGGGGACGCCCAGGTCGAAGATCCCGGGGTCCGCCTGGGGCGCGCCCTCCGCATAGACGGAGGCGGGCCCGCCCGAGAGGATCAGCGCCAGCGGCCGGCGAGCGGCGAGCGCGGCCGGAGCGGTCGTGTGGTGGACGAGCTCCGAGTAGACGCGGCACTCGCGCACCCGGCGCGCGATGAGCTGGGAGTACTGGCCGCCGAAATCGACGACGAGGACGGGACGCTCTTCCGGCGTCGGCTCCGGCGCCGGCAGCGGGACGACCTGGCCCATCACGTACCGGGCCGGTAGTTGGGCGCTTCCTTGACGATCGAGACGTCGTGCGGGTGGCTCTCGCGCTGCCCCGCGGCGGTCACGCGCACGAATCGCGCCTGCTTCAGCTCATCGACCGTCGCCGCGCCGCAGTAGCCCATTGCCTGGCGGACCCCGCCGACGAGCTGATGGACGACGGTCCTGAGCGGGCCCTTGTAGGCCACCCGGCCCTCGATCCCCTCCGGGACGAGCTTGCCGACCTCCTCGACGTCCTGCTGGAAGTAGCGGTCGCTGGAGTGGCGGGCGCGCATGGCGCCGAGCGAGCCCATGCCGCGGTACTCCTTGAACTGCTCGCCCTGGTGGAAGACGACCTCGCCCGGGCTCTCGTCCGTCCCGGCCAGGAGGCCCCCGAGCATGACGGTGTCGGCGCCGGCGGCGAGCGCTTTCGCGATGTCGCCGGAGAAGGTGATGCCACCGTCGGCGACGATCGGGATCTCGTGCCGCGCCGCGGCCTGGGCGCAGTCGTAGACGGCGGTCACCTGAGGGACGCCGATCCCGGCAACCACTCGGGTGGTGCAAATAGCCCCAGGTCCGAGCCCAACCTTCACGGCGTCTGCGCCAGCGTCCGCGAGCGCCTCGAC
>JBOHAK010000015.1:0-3468 GCA_050697795.1 Gaiellaceae bacterium | reverse complement strand
AGCTCCGGCAGACGCCGCGCGCCGTGAGAAGGGAGGTCATGAGCGCTGTCCGCCGCCCCTGGCAGGGTGAGTCGAGACGGCGAGCACGCCGCAAGGCTAGCAATGCCGCTCGAGCCCCGCGTCTTCGACCAGGATCACGAAAACCCTGGAAATCCCAGGAATGTAATCGACCTCTGGGGTGTCGAGGAGGACTGGGACTTCGGCACGGACGGCGCGCTCGCGCTTCAGCCGGAACCGCGGCCGGCGGCGGACGAGATCCCCGTCGAGCAGCGGCGGGCGCCCTCGTTGCGGCTCGCGTCCGGTTTGTCAGCGTGGGTGACCTCGGCTAGGTTGCCGCGGATGGCCACGACGGAAGCCCCCGGCTTCGGCGTGCACGCACGTCGGAGGAAGCGCGAGGAGGCACGGGCGAAGGCCCGTCGCGCACGGCGCACGGCGGCTCTCGTCATCGTTGCCTGCGGGTGCCTCGTCGCCCTGCTCCTGACCGCGTTCGGCGCCGCCGAGCGTCCGGCCGTCACGATCACGGGCCCGGCGCCGGCCGACCGGCTGCTGCCCGCCGGCCCGCCGCGGCCGCAGATCGTCGCCATGCAGGACTCCCTCCGCATCCAGCTTCCGATCAACCAGAGCCGCATCACCGCGATCGGCTACCACGCGGTCGGAACGGGCGCGCTCGCGCTCGAGCCGGTCGGCACGCAGGCCAACGCCGGGCTCGCCGAGCGGCTGTTCCGCAGGATCTTCGGGTCGAGCGGCTCCGAGGTCAGCTACTTCATGCTCGAGGGCGGCGCCGGCGCCGGCACGGGCGGGCTCGACGTCGGTGCGCCCGTCGACACGGATGTCTACACACCGGTGGACGGCAGCGTCATCGCGGTCACCGACCACGTGGTGAACGGGACGAGCTACGGCGTCCGTATCGACATCCAGCCGTCCGGGAACCCCGGCTTCGTCGTGACGCTCGAGAACCTCCGCGCCGACCCGGCGCTCACGGTGGGGTCGACCGTCTCCTCCGGCCGCACGAAGGTCGGACGCATCATCGACCTCTCGGAGGTCGAGCGGGCCGGGCTCGCCCGCTACACGCAGGACAACGGGCAGCACGTGCACATCGAGGTGCATCCCGCGTCTGCCCTCGCGAGCCCCTGAGGATCCTCTTCGTCGGCGACGTCTTCGGCCCGCCCGGGCGCCGGGCGGTGACGAGCCGCCTGCCCGAGCTCCGCCACGAGCTCGAGGTGGACTTCTGCGTCGTGAACGGCGAGAACGCGGCCGACGGCGTCGGTCTCACGGCGAAGCTCGCCGAGAAGCTGCTCGACGCCGGCGCCGACGTCGTCACGACCGGGAACCACGTCTGGCGCCATCGCGACCTCGTGCCGTTGCTCGAGGCGAGCCCGCGCATCGTGCGCCCGGCCAACTTCGGCGACGCCGGCATCCCCGGCACCGGGCTCACGGTCGGGGAGGCGCGCGACGGCACGCGGGTGGCCGTCGTCAACCTCCAGGGCGCGCTCTTCATGGCGACGCCGGTCCACCCCTTCCGCATGGCCGAGGCCCTCGTCGAGGAGGCGCGCGGGCACACGCCGGTCGTCCTGGTCGACTTCCACGCCGAGGCGACGAGCGAGAAGATCGCCCTCGCCCGCCTACTCGACGGGCGCGCGACCGCCGTCCTGGGGACCCACACGCACGTCCAGACGAACGACGCGCGCATCCTCCCCGGCGGCACGGCCGCGATCACCGACGCGGGCTTGCCCGGGCCGCACGACTCGGTGATCGGCGTCCGCGCGGAGCTCGCCATCCAGCGGATGAAGACGGGCATGCCCGTGCGCTTCCACCCCGCCGACGGCGACGTCCGCATCGAGGGCGTGCTCGTCGAGTGCGGCGCGGACGGTCGCGCTACCCGCTGCGAGGCGCACCGGATCCCCGTCGACCCGTAGCGACCGCCAGGACGAGGGCCAGCGCGACGAGCAGGAGGTTGCGGGCGAGGACGAGCCACCCCTCCCATTCGAGCGCGACCATGTCCCAGTAGCTCCGCGGGAACCACAGGTGCGTCGTCACGAGCGCCGCGCCGAGCAGGGCCGCGGCTGTGCTCCCCGGCCGGCGGGCGACGAGCGGGACGAGCGGCACGAGCCAGATGAGGAACTGCGGCGAGAGCACCTTTCCGAAGGCGACGAAGGCGACGACCGACGCGGCCGAGGCGGCGGCGAGGCGTGTGGGCGTCAGCGGGCCGCGCGCGGCGAGCGCCCAGATCGCGATGAGCGCGACCGCCTGGAGCACGGTCTGGGCCGTGGCGAGGGCGTCGGGCAAGGCGCCGGCGAGGTTCTGGGAGCCGTGCGTCGAGACCACGCTCGGGTCGTAGACGCCGAGCTGCTTGGCGGCAAGGAGGACGGACGCGCCGAGGCTCTCGATCTGGAGCGGGCGACCCAGCTGGCGGTCGAGCGAGTCGAGGAGCCCCTCGGGAGCGACGACGGCGAAGGGGGCGACGACGAGCGCGAGCACGGCGACGAAGACGCCGAGGCAGGCCGCCGCCTCCCCGGGCCCGCGACGCCGCCAGACGAAGAGGAGCGCCGGCGGGAGCAGGACGAGCGGGTAGAGCTTCGCCCCGACGGCGAGCGCGAGCACGCCGAGAGCGAGACGGCCCCGCCCCGCGAGGAGCGCGGCGAGCGCGCCGGCGGCGAGCGCCGCGGGCCAGAGGTCGAACCGCGTCAGGACGACGGTTCCGAGCGCGAGCGGGAAGAGCCCGACGAACACGGCGGCGGCGAGCAGCCGGCCGGGGGGCGCGCCGAGGGCCGAGAGCGCCAGCAGGACGAACGCGAGCGCCGCGGCCGCGCACGCGAGCATCAGGAGCTCGAACATGCTGGCGTAGTGCTCCGCCGGCCCGAGCGTCGGGAGCCAGAAGACCGGGAGCGCCACGGGCGGGTACTCCGGCTCGAAGTCGCGGTACGGCACCTCGCCGGCGGCGATCGCCTCGCCGTACCCCTGGTAGACCGGCGTGTCGACGATCTGGTAGCGATCGAACGGCGGCAGGTGCAGCGCCGACCAGGAGGCGGCCAGCAGCCCGGCGCCGATGGCGAGCGCGAGGAGGAGCGTCCCCGCTTCAGCGCGCGGGAACGAGCTCTCCGACCGGGCGGTCACCGCTCGGTTCCTCCGGCTGGGCCTCGGGGCGCGCGACGCGGACGGACACGGGCACGAGCAGCGCGAACGCGACGAAGGGGAAGAACCAGGGGATGTAGAGGTAGAACCAGTGCGTCAGGACGAGCTCGAACCCGATCAGGAGCGCCCCGGAGAGGGCGGCGAGCTGGACGACGTTGCGGGTACGCGGGACGAATGCGAGCGCGACCGCGGCGACGACCAGCAGCATCTTCAGCAGCGTCTGGACGACGTGGAGGTCGGGGAAGCCCGGGTACTCGTCCCAGTCCCAGATCGAGAACGGGGACGGCCGTGACAGCTGCCAGCCGAACGTGCGGTCCCAGAAGACGCGCGCGGCGT
>JBOHAK010000014.1:0-12703 GCA_050697795.1 Gaiellaceae bacterium | reverse complement strand
GGTGGCGAGGAGCTCGGGCACGCCGAAGAGCTGTAGCGCCTGCAGGATGGCGACGAGAGCGACGACACCGGCCGCGGCGAGCGAGAGCCAGAGGCAGATCCTGACGTCGCGCACCGAGCGCACGCTCGTGCGCACGATGAGATAGAGGCCGTAGTACTTCCAGAGCGTGAGCGCGTAGAGGACGTCGTCCCGGGTTATCTCGTCGCCTCGGGCATGCATCCAGAGGAGGGGTAACACCGAGCCCGTGACGGCGAGCGCGAGAATCGCCAGGTCGACGCGGCCGAGCCTCGGACGGAAGGGCCTTCCCGCGAGGATCTCCCCTAAGACACGCGCGGAGAGCCCGGCCGCGAGCACGAGCGCCAGCGCCTCGTTCGGACGGAGCACCGGGATAACCAAGCCGCGGTCGACGCCGACGATCAGAGGCGTCGCACCGAGGAGGGCGTAGGCGGCGAGCGGCGGATGGACTGCGACGGCGGCGGCGAGAACGACTACTCCGGCGCCGACGACCGTGAGCGTCGGGGACGCGGTCGCGAGCGGGGCGATGAGGACGGCGGCGACAATCGCGACGGCTCCCGTCCAGATCGCGGGATCCAGACCCGAGGAGCTCCGGCTCGAGTCCCCGTGTCCGCCCCCAGACGTCATGAGACCGAGCTGATCAGGACCTTCAGCTTGCCGGCGGTCGTGCGCTCGATCGGCTCCGAAGTCACGATGTCTACCTCGACACCGGTCCCCACCCTGGCAACCATGCCGCTCCGCACGTGTTCGGCCTCGCGGGTCGAGAAGGTGGGATCCACTTCTAGGCGCACCTTGACCCGGCGGCGCTCCCGCTGGACGATCTGCCAGCGCCGGACGCTGGGGGTCTCCCAGAAGATCGGGCCAAACGTCGAAAACTGGATCTCCCGGCCGTCAGGCAGCTTGATCCGGTCGCCGATCCGGCCCGCAAGGCGTGCGAGGGTCAACCCAGGGAGGCCGCAGGGGCACGGGCCGTCGCCGAGTACGCCCCGATCACCCACGCGGTAGCGCAGGAACGGGAGGACTTCGGCATGGAGATTCGTCACGACGATGTCGCCCTCCACGCCGGGCGGACAAGGGTCATCGCCGTCGAGGATCTCGACCAGGGAGACGTTCTCGGCGACGTGGAACCGCCCTTCGGCACACGAGGCAGCGAGTACGCCGCCGTCGTTGCACCCGTACTCGTCTACGACCGGGGCGTCGAAGCCGTGCTCTATGCGCTGTCGCCACTCGGCCGGGAGCGGCTCGGACGTCGTGACAATTGCGGTTGGCCCAACTAGAGGCCCCGCATCGGCCACCACCTCGCCCATCGCGGTGACCATGCCGGCGTACCCGTACCAGAGCACGCCCCTCGCCTCGAGAGCGCGCCGGACGCGGTGCAAGCTCGAGCTGCGGTCGACCTCGATCCCTGCCGCCGCGTAGGTTCGCCGCTCCACGGCAGCCCGTAGCCGCGCCTTTGTGCTACCTCCCCCGGGTACGAGCGACGGAGGCGTGCCGAGAACCACGATTCGGTCACCGTAGCGATAGCCCGTGCGCTCCCAGGCACGTAGCTGAGCGCCGTAGATATGCGCCCAGGCGCGCTTGTCGAGCTGATATCGCCAAGGATCGCCGGTCGTTCCTGCGGTTGCCTTCTCCACATAGCCCTTTCCGCGCCAGCCATCCGCTCGGAACGCGTCCATGTCCATCCTGATCAACGCCTTCTCCACCACGGGGAGGTTCTGGAGCCGCCGCGGGCGCCGACCGCGTCCGAGCAGGCTGCGATAGAAGGGCACGGATGTCGCGGCGCTCTCGATGACCGTCTCGAGCCGATGCTCTTGCCAAGCTCGTCGTCGCTCGTCCGGCCAGCCCTCGAACTCGCGAAGCCAGCGAGCGATGCTGAGGTAGGGTGCGCCGACCATCGGCTCGATGGCGTGGCGGGCCGCCACGTCGAGCAGACGCGGGTACAGGCCGCCGGACCTCATACGCTCCCACCGAACCGGAGCTGCCGGAACCCGCCCGCCAGAAGCTCGAGCTCGGGCGCGCGGAGCGCCCGCTGGGCGAGGAGGAAGACAATCACGCCCGCGACGGCGGCGGCGAGGAGGCCGAGGATCTCTCCCGCCTCGCTCGGGAAGGTGGCGGCGACGGCAACTCCGATGACCAGTGCCACCACGCCCATCAAGGCGGATGCGAGGAGATCGCGGGCCAGGACTCTCGCGGTCGAGGCACGCGTCCGGCCGACGCGCGATCCGAGTTGCCGCCGAAGCCGCCAGGCGCCGACGAGATTCCCGAGCGAGAAGGACGCACCGAGGCAGGCGAGCACGGCCGCGGGGGCATCGAATGCGAAGGCGGCCACCACGCCGGCAATCGAGAGGACGGTGCGCACGGCCATGGCATGGAAGGGGCCGCGCGTGTCGTGCGTCGCATACGACGCCTGAGTCGAGAGAACGAAGCTCGCCTCGCCGACGATCCCGGGCGCGAGGCCGATCAGGGCGGCAGCGACGAGCGTGGCTCCCGCGGATTGGTCCTCTCCGAAGAAGACGGCGTCGCCGACGAGACCGGAGAGCAGAGCCAGGAACACGGCGGCTGGCACCGTTACGAAAAGAACGAGCGCGAAGCCCCCGGCCAGCTCGGCGCGGAAGTGGCCGAACGCGCCAGCGTTGAAGAGCCGCGAGAGCCGCGGCAGAAGCGCGGTGGCGAATGGCCGGGCGCCGATGGCGACGGGGAGATAGAAGAGGTTGAGCGCGATCCCGAAGGCGACTACTCCGCCCGCAACCCTGTTCGCGACGACGACTGCCGCGAAGATGCGCACCGCGTTCAGCCCGGAGTAGCCGAGCGACGCGACGCCGCGACGGGCGATCTCGCGCACCTCGGCATCAGGCCAGCCGGTACGGGGAACGAGCACGATCCCGGCGCGCGCCGCGCCGACCCACTGGGCGCCCGCATGGAGCGCCACCGCAAGGGTCGTCCCGAGGCCGAGCAGGAGGAGCTGGCCGGTGCCCACGGTCTCGAGCGACGAGTCGGTGCCGAACTCGAGCGCGTAGATCACGAGCATGGCCACGATGCCGACGTTCTCGATCGAGGGGGCTCCCGCTGCGAGCGCGAACCGCCCGCGGCTGTTTTGAACCGCGGCGCCGACCCCGGCGACCCCGTAGAGGACGACCTGGGGTGCCAACAGCGCGAGCAGTAGCCAACCCGCGTCCTCCTGCGCGGCGGCGGTGGCGGGGTCGTCGACTCCGACGGCGATCAGGTCGAGCAGGAGCGGGGCTCCGAGGGCCAGCGCCGCGCCCGCCGCTGCGAGGATGCAGACGGTAACGCCGAGAAACCCGCCTGCGACCCGGGCCGCCCGCTCGAGGTCGTCGTCGGCGAGATGGCGGAGGAGCGGCGGGACGATCAGCCCGGCGAGCAGCGAGCCGGCCAGGAGCTCGAAGACGAGGTTCGGAACGAGGTTCGTCGCCTGGTACGTGTTGCCGAGGTACGTCGGTCCGAGCACGGCCGCGATCGCCACAACCCGGCCGAGGCCGGTAACGCGGCTGATCGTCGTCCAGGCGGCCACCGTGAGCGAGTTCCCGGCGACGACGGAGCTCGCCGCGGCGTCCGTCGGGCCAATGAGCGGGAGCTCCGCCGGCCGACCGGTCATACGGGCCGGTGGAGGCGCCCGGCAACGAGCAAGGCGAGGCAAGCAACGAAGAGACCGGCGATCGCGCCCGCAGCCGCCGCGCGGAGGGGTTGCGGCTCGAGCGGCTCGTCGAGGGGGTAGGCCTGCGTCAGGATGCGCGCGCCCGAGTTGGTGATCTGCTGTAGCTCGAGCTCCGTCAGCCGATCCTGGAGACTCCCGACCCGGCCGAGCAGCGACTGCATCTCGGCGAGCAGCCGCCCGTCCTGGGCGGTCGACGTCGAGACCAATTGTCGGTCAGCGCTGCCGAAGGGCTTCTGGATGTCCGACAGCTGACCCGCGAGCTCCTCGATCCGGGTCTCGATCAGGCGCTTGGCCTTCTGGAGCGCCGGCGACTCGCCGCGACGAACCTGAGCGATGTAGCTCTCCGAGACCGCCTGGGTGACCGCGACGGCGAGCTCCGGCTCGGGATTACCAACAGTGAGGCGGAGCACGTTCGAGTTGCCGACGCTCTCGACCGACACGTGCTGGTCGAGATCGTCGAGCGCCAGCCCGAAGCGCCGCGCGACCGGGGCGAGCGTGCTCGCGCTGTCGAGGAGCGCGCGCTGGGTCGCGATTTGCCGATCGGCCTCCGTCGCCGAGAGCATCTCCCGGCCCACGTAGAGGATCTCCGCGCGGCCGCCGAAGACCTCTTGCCGGCGATCGGAGTAGAGGTAGGCCGCGATCGCTGCGCCGACGATGATCAGAACGCAGAGCTGAACCAGCAGGATCGATCGGGCGGCACCGAGCGTTCGGCTCATCTCGACCTCGTGCCGAGGAGCGACCGCGGCGACCGCTCGACCTCGACCGGGCTACCACCCGCGGTAAGCGACCGCTCGGCAGCCTCGATGATAAGAACAACGTCGAGCCCGAGGTCAGGGTCGGAGCGAGGGGTGGAGCCGGTGCCAACCGATCGAACGAAGTCGTCGATCTCCACGAGCAGAGGCTCGACGGGCTCGACGCGGGGCGACACGATGCTTCCCGTTCGGTAGGTCAACCGGTATTCGCCGAAGCTCTGTGGATCTCTTAGTGCGACACCGGAGTCGAACAGACGCACGGGCTCGATGCTGGTGTCGTCGTATACGACCATCTTTCGCGACCCCACCACCGTTGTCCTCCGCAGCTTGCTCGGCGCCAGCCAGGAAAGCTCGACGTGGGCGATCGTCCCGGACGGGAACTCCAGGTTGACGAACGCGACGTCGGGCACCGAGGGAAGGACGCAACCGCGCGAGATCGCACTGACCGTCGTCGGGGGCTCGCCGAGCCAGTAGCGGAGCATCGAGAAGTCGTGCGGCCCGAGGTCCCAGATGACGCTGACGTCGGGCTGATGGAGCCCGAGGTTCACCCGGCTCGTCGAGACGAAGAAGATCTCGCCCAGTTCTCCGGCGGCGATGTAATCGCATACGAGATTGACCGGTGGGCTGTAGAGGAACGTATGGCCGGGCATGAGAACGAGCTCGTGCTGACGAGCGAGCGCAATCAGCTCAAGCGCCTCGGCCGCCGAGGCGGCAAGCGGCTTTTCCACGAGCACATGCTTACCGGCCCGGAGCGCGTCGCCGGCCAGGCGATGGTGGGTCGAGACCGGGGTCGCGATCGCGATCGCGTCGACCCCGTCGTCTCCGAGCACGAGGTCGAAGGCGGTCGTCGTTCGAAGCGAGGGGTATCGCCGCGCAACACGGGCAAGCGCAGCCGGATCGCGGTCGCACACGTAGGCCACCTCCGCCCCCTCGTACTCGATCAGGTTGCGCACGAGGTTCGGGCCCCAGTAGCCGACACCAACGACCGCGACCCTGACCGGCTCAGTCCTCACGACGTCACCCGCTGACGAAAGAGCTGGACGGGGGTCCGGAGGATCAGCTTGAGGTCGAGCCAGAGCGAGTAGCTCCGGACGTAGGCGACGTCGAGGTCTAGCGCCTCGCCGAACGTCGCCCGCGCTCTGGCCGTCACCTGCCACAGGCCCGTGATCCCGGCCGGGACGAGGAAGCGGTCGAAGTGGTGCATCTCGAAGAAGTCCACCTCGTACGGAATGCAGGGACGTGGACCGACGAGCGAGAGCTCCCCGCGGATCACGTTCAGGAGCTGCGGTAGCTCGTCGAGGCTCGTCTGTCGAAGCCAGCGGCCCACGCGTGTGACGTCGTCGGAGCGGTCGAGCTTGTAGAGGCCCGTCGCCTCGGGCCTTGCCGAGGAGCTCCTCGTCGCGCCGATGTAGTCGCGGTGGCGCTCCTCGGACGTCCCGGTATGCATGGTGCGGAACTTGAGGTTCGTGAACTCGTGCATCGACTCCCCGAGTCGGGTCTGGCGGAACAGGACCGGCCCCGGCGATTCGCGTTTGATCGCGATCGCTATCGCGAGCATCGCCGGCGCCGCGACCACGAGCCCGATCGAGGCTCCGACGACGTCGATCGCTCGCTTCAGCACACGGCTCGAGCGGGAGATCCGCGGCGAGCCGAGACGGACGAGCGGGAGGCCCTCGACGGGATCGATGTCCGCAGATGGGCTGATCACCTCGAAGTACCGCGGCACGAGCTCGATCTGGACGCCGAGCGGCGTCAGCCGTCTGATCAACTCCAGCATCTGCTCGTGCGAGTCCCTGAGAAACGCGATGAACACGCGGTCCACACGGTGAACACTCACGAGCCGGGGAACGTGGGCGACGCTTCCAAGAACGGGCAGGTTCTCGATCTCAGGTCGCAGCTCCCGAGGACTGTCGTCGGCGAAGCCGACGACACTCATGTGGTACTCCGGGTGCTGCATGACCTTTCGCGCAACCAGCTGCCCGACGTGACCGGCGCCGACGACGAGGACACGCTGTGCGTAGGAGGGCCGGCGGCGCGAGATCGCGCGCGCGACAACGCGTCCGCTCGGGACGAGCAGGAGCGCGAGTGCCCAGAAGATGGAGATCTTCGTCAGATTGGGGTCCGCTAGACCCGTAAGCGATGCGGCGGCGAAGAGAAGCCACGCGCCCACAGTGACGAGATGGAAGACGCCGACGATGTCGTCGACGGTGGAGTGATCTGCCCGCGTCTCGTCATGCTCGTACAGCCGGTAGACGTTCGCCACGAGGAGCCAGACGGGCAACGTCGCGAGGAAGAGATAGAGCTCGGTGCCGACGCCGACCCTGTCCTCGACATCGCCGCTCGAGCCGACCATGAGCTCGGCGGTGATGAACGCGATCGATAGGCCGACGAGGTCCGCGGCGACAAGCGCCCGCCGGACGAGCCACGCACGAGGATGGGTCGACGAGCTGGCGCGCGGCGCCTCGCGCGCCGCGATGTCCATGCCACTACTCACCTTGGACCCAGTCCTCGGACAGGAGCTTCCGCACGCCGCGACCCGCGTGCATGGCAAAGAAACGGCAGGTTCATGTAGGACGAGAGCTTCTGTCCGGACCCGGCATGTCCTGCTCGACGCGCCAGGCTCGTGAACGGTGCCGTTACTCGGGGCGCGCGGCACGCGGTGGGCTCTAAGTACCTCCCCCTCTATGCGCGGGCGCCGCCGCCCGCTGGCATCACCTGTCTAGGTGCGAGGCGTTGCCATAGATTCATGAGGAGTCGTCGAATTCTTCCCAGCCAAGAAAGGGCTAAGCCGACGCCCGGACTCGAACCGGGGACCCCTTCACTACGAGTTTCAGGCCGCTGTCACCGGAAGTCACCGGAAGTCACCTCAGGTCACTCGCTACGCCGATTCGCCTGGACTGGAGATGACTCACGGTGACCTGGAGATGACAAGCCCGTAGACCTGGTGAACCCCGCGGTGGTTGTCGCCTGAGCAAACGACGCCAGAGCGGCGCCGCGGCCGAGCCGCCGCCGCAACGACCCGAGGCCTCGTTGACGTACCTAGTGGTGGAGCCAGCCTAGACTCACTGCCCGCGTCTAACCCACGTCTTCTGTGACGCCGCGAGGCGGCGCCGCGTGCCGATCGACGAGGCCATTGCCACGGCTAGCCGAGCTTCCCCGCCGGCATCGTCACGCCGACGCCGCGGAACCTGACCTCGTCCGTCCGCGGGTAGTAAACGACGTCGTTCGGGTCGCGCGTGCCGTAGGCGAGGTACTCGAGGCCGTCCGCTCCCGCGTCGAAGGAGTGCGGCACCCGCGTTCCCGCCGGGCGCGAGACGACGCTGCCGCGGCGGACGGCCGCGCTTTCCTCTCCCAGCGTCACGGTGCCCGAGCCGGCGAGCACTACGAAGAGCTCCTCCTCGGCCGAGTGGCAGTGCGGCGGGTAGCCCTCGGCGCCGGGCGGGATCGTCATGTGGCTGAGACCAGTCTCGACCGAGCCGACGACGTCGCCGAGACTCACGTCGACGGCTCCGGTCTCGAGCTCATACCGCTCCCCGGTCGACTGGTGCGCGATCCTCCTCGGTCGCGGCGAGCTCTCGCCGACGTCGGGCTCGCCCGTGGCCGCCTCCCGCTCCCACGGGTGCGGCCCGCCCACGTCGACCCAGCTCGGGCTCATCCAGGCGACGCCCGCACGAGGAAGGACCGTGTTGCCCTGCGGCTTGCGCTGACCGTAGGCGAGCACCTCGAGGCCCTCGGGCCCCGCCCTCAGCGTGTGCGCCTGCTCCTCCGGGAGGTGGACGAGGCAGTCGCCCGCCCCAATCTCGTAGGCCTCGCCGTCCTGCCACGAGATGCCCGAGCCGGAGAGGACGAAGAAGATCTCCTCCTCCGCACCCTCGGCGTGCGCGGGCGTCGACCACTTGCCCGGGTCGACGAGGACGCGCTGCAAGCCGACGGAGACGCTCCCTGCGGCGCTGCCGAAGTCGTACCAGTCGCCCGCCAGGTGGCCGGTCTCGCGCCGGCGCGGCGCGACCTCGTCCCAGTGGGCGACGTGTTGCACGGCTGCCTACGATAACCCCGTGAGCGAGCCCACGACCGTCGCCGAGAGCGCGGAGGAGGTCGTCCCGGGCGTTTGGCGCTGGACGATCCACGACGAGCGGATCGACTTCACGAGCTCGGCGCACGCGATCGTCGGGGACGAGGGCACCGTGCTCGTCGACCCGCTGCCGCTCGCGCCGGAGTCCCTGGCCGGCCTGGGCGACGTGCAGGCGATCTGCCTCACGGCCGGAACGCACCAGCGCTCGTCGTGGCGCTACCGCCGCGAGCTGGAGGCGCCCGTCTACACGCCGGCGCTCTCGCGGCTGATCGACGAGGAGCCGGATGTCCGCTACGGCGACGGCGACGAGCTCCCCGCGGGGCTCCGGGCCGTCTTCACTCCCGGCGGCGGAACGACGCAGCACACGTTCGTGCTCGAGCGGGACGGCGGCGTCGCCTTCGTGCCCGACCTCCTCGTCAACCCTCCTGGCGGCGCCGTCGAGCTCGTGTCGGCCCGGTACATGCACGACCCGGCCGAGGCGCGGCGGAGCCTCGAGAAGCTCCTCGACCTCCGGTTCTCAGTCCTCTGCCTCGACCACGGCGTGCCGGTGCTGGACGACCCGAAGGGCGCGATCCGGGCGCTGCTCGCGGCCGGCTAGGCGATCGCTGGCGGCTCAACGGTGACGGAGAAGGAGGTTCTCGAGCTCGCGCGCGTCGCGGGCGAATGGCTGTTCGATCGGCGCGAACGGCTCGAGACGCACGACCGCGAGGGCATCGCGTTTCCTCTGGCTCCCCCTGAGCGAGATCGAGAGCATCCTGCGCGGCTTCGACCTGCTCGATGCGGCGGGCGCCCTCACCGGCGAGGAGCGCGTGCTCCAAGAGGACCTGATCGGCCTGATTTCGGGCGGAAACGCCCCAGTGATCGAGACCCCGTGGACCCCAAGTGAACCCTTTGGCGGCCCGCAGCCTCCGCCTTCGCCCGCGCCCCTTCTCGATGCGCACCCGCCCGCCAGCGCCTCCAGCCCCGGTGGCGAGCGCCGCATCGAGCGAAGCGTCGAGCCTGCTCTCTCATCAAGAACAGCAGGCTCGCGCTGCGCTCCTGCTCTTCGGCCGGAGCGAGAGCGGCGCAAAGCTGCGTGGGACGGCTGCTTCCGCCGCGAGAGCGGGAGCGGCGGGTGTCCCGGTTGACGCCCGGTCACCGCGACACATCACCGGGCGGGTCTCATGGGACGCCCGGGAGCCGGGGCCGCCGCGAAAGGCGCCCGCATGAATGCGGAGTGCCCGCAGGGGTTCCGCTTCCGGGATCTCAGTGCGGCGCTGGCAGGCCGTACGATCGCTTGGACCGCCCCACGACGATGAGTTTTCGTCTCGCGATCGGTCACTGGCTAGTGGCAGAGCAGACTGCAGAAGGAAGGAGAGCCCGATCTCAAGCTCAATGGTGAACTTCATCACGATTATCGTCCGTCGCGCCGGTGCGACGAGCTTGAAGTCATGCTGATCTACTCGATGAGCGTCTCGGTGGACGGCTTTATCGCCGACCGCGAGGGCGCGTTCGGGTGGACGGCCCCTAGCGAGGAGCTGTTTCGTTTCCACCTCGCACGGGTGCGCGAGCTCGGTGGCTATCTGTGTGGCCGCAGGCTTTACGAGACGATGCTGGTGTGGGAGACGGATCCGTCGATGCGCGACAGCGAGCTCGGAGCCGCGTTCGCCGACGTCTGGTGCGCGATCCCGAAGGTCGTCTTCAGCCGCACGCTCGACAGCGTCCAGGGCAACGCCCGGCTCGCCGAGGCGTCGGTGGCCGAGGAGGCGGCTGGGGCGCTCGACGCGACCGACAAGGACGTCGCGATCGGCGGCGCCGGCCTGGCCGCGGCGGCGATCGAGCTCGGCCTCGTCGACGAGTTGCGCCTGTTCCGCTATCCGGTCGTCGTTGGTGGCGGCACGCCGTTCCTGCCGCCGGTCCCCGAACACGTCCCGCTGGAGCTGATCGAGACCAGGACGTTCGGCTCGCGCGTGATCTACGAGCGCTACGGGCGCGCCCGCGATGCGTCGGACTGAACGCGGCCAGGTCTCTTCCTGTCCGGCGGTTCCTTAGGCAGAGCGCGGACGCTCTGACCAGCCGTGCCGCGTTCCCCCTCACGGCCCCCGCTTCCGCAATCGCCTGGTTGCGAGCATCTATCAAGCCGAGCGTGAGACGCCCGGTACGGCCGAGGAGCACTCGCTCCGGCCGTACCGTCCGGGGACGCTCACTTCGCGAGGGCGGAGCGGGAGCGCTGTGGCGCTCCCGCTCGCTGGTCCCAGGACGCTCGGTCAGAGCCGCAGCCCGACGCTGGCGGACATCATCGGCGCCCGGCGCATGTGCACGGTGGCGATCATCTCCTCGGGGTCGATGCCCTGCAGGTAGATGGAGGTCGTGCCGAGGTTGGCGTGGCCAAGCTGGCGTTGGATGATGTTCAGCGGCACGCCCTCGCGCGCCAGCTCGAGCGCGTGCGCATGCCGCAGTTGGTGCGGCGCAAACCGGCGCCGGACACCCGCCCGCAAGGCGAGCCGGCGGAACTCGGTTCGCACGGCAGCGCCTGACCAGGGTCGTCCGCGGGTCGGGCCGTCGATGATGCAGAACAACGGCCCGACGGGAAGCTCGACGCGTGCGTTCAGCCAGGGGGCGCAGCTGTTCCCAGCCCCACTCATCCATCCCGATCTCGCGTCGGCGGCCGCCCTTGCCGGCGCGCACGAGCATCGATCCGCGCCGGTGGTCGAGGTCGTGCTCGGCGAGCGCGAGCGCTTCCTGAATGCGCAGGCCGGCGCGCCACAGCACCACGATCATCGCTCGCAGGCGCCAGCCGTGACGGTCGTCGGACGTGTGGCGCATGACCGCCACGATCTCGTCCACCGTCGGCGGGTCGGCTGTGTAGCGCATGCCCTAGTTGCGCGGCGGGCGGCCCGCGTGGTAGCCGGGCAGCGTCGCCCGCGAGCGACGCCGCCCGGCCGCGTCGAGCACTGGCACGACGATCATCAAGACCTCCTCCGATCGGACAGCAGATACAGCGCTGCCCTACACGGCCGACAGAGGCTGCGCTACCGCTCGCATTGCTAAACCGAGTGTCGGTCCGGGCGCAGCCTCACACCTCGACGCGACCGATGCTCGTCCATCTCGAAAGCCATCAGCACGGCGGTGGGGTTATCGCACGCGCGTGGATGCAGAAGTCCGGCGTCGGCCGAATGGAACGTCAACAGTCCCAGCCTCTACGGTGGCGCCGGTCCCTCGCGGCTCACACCACGGACCTGGTCGACCGACACCGGATTCCACGGGAATGCGACCAGGCCCCAGGTGGCACCGGCCGCTGCGTAGGGCGCCGGGTCGCTGCCGGGGTCGAGCTCGACTGCAATGTCGAAGGGCTCCGCCGCGCCATCCCCCGTCTCCCGGCCGAGCCGCCTGAGCTCGGCGGAGATCTCGGCGAGCTGGTCCGGGTGCTCGATGCCCACGGGGAAGAAGCCCTGGTACCGGATCGCACGGCGAAGCGACCTGGACTTCCCGTAGAAGCCCGCGACCCAGACCGGCACACCAGGGCGCTGGACCGGCCGCGGCAGGAACCGCATTGAGTCGACCGTATAGTGCTCGCCGCGGTGCTCCACGAGCTCTCCAGACCAGGCGGCCTGGAGGATCTCAAGCGCTTCGTCGAGCATCCGTGCGCGCTTGCGTTCGTCGAGCTCCTCGCCCGTGATCGAGTATTCGCTGCCGAACCGGTCGCTGCCGAGGCCGACGCCGAGCGTCAGCCGGCCATTGCTGAGCCGATCGAGGGTCGCGGTCTCGCGCGCCACCTTGACCGGCCGGCGCCGGGGCGAGAGGGGTGACCATGGGGCCGAGTCGGATGCGCTCGGTCGCACTGGCGATTGCGGCCAGGGCGATCTGTGTGTCGGCCACGTCGACGACGGGCTCGTGCCAGCGCACGTGGTCCCACACGAACACTCCGTGCCAGCTGGCCTCCTCGGCCTCGGCGCACAAGCGGGCGACGAGCGCGGGGTCGGCAAGCTCGTCGAAGAGCGGGATGTAGAGGGCGGAGTGCACGCGGCAACAGTAGCCAGACGTCGCGCACAGCGGAACCGGTCGACGGAGCGCCGTCATTCCAGGCGCGGGGCGGGGCGACTCGCGGCGCTGGTCGTCGCGGCGGTCGAGGGCGCGACCGTGGTCAGCCGCGCCGAGCGCCACCCGGGCCGCCGCTCAAGTTCGGCCGCCGAGCTTGAAGACGTGATCGCC
>JBOHAK010000013.1:0-6729 GCA_050697795.1 Gaiellaceae bacterium | reverse complement strand
AGGCGGGTGTACCAGTCGATCGAGCGGTCGAGGTCGGTGACGTAGAGGTGAACCGCCGTGACGAGGCTCACGAGCCGGCCCCTGGCTCGTGAGCGGGGGGAGGGTGTGTGAGGGAACCGGGAGGTTCCCTCACAGCATCAAAGAAGGGGGCTCGTGGGGGAAACACGGTTTCCCCCGCGGGAGCGAGCCGAAGGCGCGCGACGCTCACGAGGCCGGCTTCGGCTTCCCGCGGGCTGCGCCCGCGGCGAGCGCCTGCTTCTTCTCCCGCTCCTTCTTCTTGCGCTTGCGGTCGTTCCGCCAGCGCCGGATCGGTCTGGACCCGCGTCCCATGGCGCGGGACTCTATACATTCCTCTCGTGCCGCTCGAAGCAGGCCGCACAGTCGAGGAGCTGCGCGAGCTCCGCGAGCTCACGGGGGACGAGGACGGCGCCCAGCGCGTCGCGTGGACCGATACGTGGGCGCGCGCGAAGGACTGGCTCTCGGGCAAGCTCGCCCCGCTCGGGGTCGAGGAGGAGACGGACGCGGCGGGCAACCAGTGGTTCACGCTGCGCGGGGACTCCGAGCGCGCGCTCGTGATCGGAGGGCACATCGACTCAGTCCCCAACGGCGGCTGGCTCGACGGCGCCCTCAACGTCATGGCCGGCGTGGAGGTGCTTCGCCGGGTCGCCGGGGACGGGACGCCGCCCGTCACTGTCCAGCTGGTGAGCTGGGCCGACGAGGAGGGCGCCCGCTTCGGCCGCTCGCTCTTCGGCTCCAGCGCCGCGTCGGGGACGATGGACGACCAGGACGAGCTGCGCGGCCGTACGGATGCGAACGGGATCCGCCTGGAGGACGCCCTGCGCGAGCACGGCGTCGACGTCGACCGCGCCCTCGAGGCGCGCACCCGGCTCGAGAGCGCGGGCGCCTACCTCGAGCTGCACATCGAGCAGGGCCCGGTGCTCGAGGCCATGGAGCTCCCGCTCGGCGTCGTCCTCGGCACCTTCGGCGTCGAGCGCCATCAGATCACGTTCACCGGCCAGGCCGCGCACGCCGGCTCGACGCCGATGGACAAGCGGCGGGACGCGCTCGCCGCCGCCGCCAAGCTCGCGCTCGAGATCCGCGGGATCGCCGCGCGCACGGGCGACGGCGCGGTCTGCACGATGGGGAGCTGCGTGACGAAGCCGGGCATCGTCACCTCGGTGGTCGAGACGGCCACGGTGCTCCTCGACCAGCGCCATCTGGACGGGGAGAAGCTCGCTGCCATGCTCGCGGAGGCCCAGGAGACAGGCGCGCGCTTCGCCCGCGAGGAGGACGTGGAGGTCGAGTGGGAGCGGATCTGGCGCATCGACCCGATCCTCTTCGACGACGCGCTGATCGACCTCGCCGACGAGGCGGTCGCCGAGGTCGCGGGCCGGTCGCATCGCCTGCCGAGCGGGCCGCTCCACGACGCCGCCGAGGTCGCCCGCGCGGGCATCCCGACGGCAATGGTCTTCGTGCAGAGCCTCCGCGGCCTCTCCCACACGAAGCTCGAGGACACGAAGCAGGAGCACCTCGAACTCTCCGTCCAGGCGCTCGACCGGCTGGCGGCGAAGACGATCGAGCGCCTCGCGGCCGGCTAGACCAGGGTTCGGAGCGCCTCGAGGGCCCGGTCGACCTCCTCCTCCGAGTTCACGATGCTCGGGCCGAACCTGAGATAGCTGGTCGCATACGGCGTGAGGCTCGCGACGACGCCGTGGTCCTCGCGGAGCCTGAAAACGAACGCATCGGGCGTGCTGGTGGCCGACGGAACGTCGCAGCAGACGAGTCCGGCGGAGAGCCGCTCGTCGAACGGCGTCCTCACGGTCACGCCCCGGACTTCGAGGAGACCGTCCTTGAGCCGGGCGGCGAGCGAGCGAGTCCGCTCGGCGGCCCGCTCGCGCCCGATCTCCTGCCGGAAGGAGAACGCCGCCGCGAGCGCCCAGCGGTGCTCGAATGCGTGGTAGCCGCCGGGCGTGAAGGCGGCTGCGCTCGGGGCGGTCGGGTCACGGCCGCGAATCCAGGCCTGGAAGCTCTCCCGGTCCGTGAAGGACGGAATCGTCGGGCTCACCTCCGACCACGCCTCCGGGCGACCCCAGACGATGCCGGTGCCGCGTGGCCCGAAAAGCCACTTGTGGCAGCCGGAGACGAAGAAGTCGCAGCCGAGCTCGGGGAGCGGCTCCGGCTCGACGCCGAGCCCGTGGACGGCGTCGACGCAGAGCAGGGTCTTCCGCTTTCCGAGCTCGGCGTCCCGCTCGGCGAGGGCGGCGGCGATCGCCCGCACCGGCAGCTTCACCCCGGTGCTCGAATGCACCCAGGTGAGCGCGACCGCTCGCGTGCGGCGCGTCACCGCGCTTCCGATCGCCTCCACTACGGCGTCCACGGAGGCGAGGGCCGGCTCGTCGTAGAGACGGATTCTCCGGACAGAGGCGCCAGTGGCCCGGGCGCGCAGCCGGAGGGCTTCGTGCGTCGAGTAGAAGTCATGCTCGGTGGTCACGATCTCCTCACCGGGGCGGAGCTCGAGCGTGGCGTAGAGCAGGCCGAGGCCCATCGTCGTCGAGCCGGTGAGCGCGACCTCCTGGGGCGCGACGCCGAGGTAGGCAGCCGCCCCCTGGAGCACTTCCGCCTCGAGCCGCTCCTCGTGCTCCTGGAGGTAGGCCGCCGCGTCGGCATCCAGCCGGCGGCGATGTGCCTCGATCGCGTCGCGCACGGGTCGAGGATGCGCGGCGAGCAGGAAGGAGGAGAGCTGCACCCGGCGACGGTCGAGCTCGAAGCTCTGCCTGACGCCCTCCCAGGTGTCCAGGCCCGCGGCGGCACCGGCCCGCCGAGCCTCGTCGTCCGACCGGCAGCCGGCAGCCGCCAGCGCCCCGGCGCCCACGAGCAGGCCGGTGCGTACGAGGAAGTCCCTGCGGTCGAGCGTCACGGGCCTCCGGCGATTAGGACGCACGGAGGAAATCCGCGGTTAGGGAACCCCGGGCGGCACCGTGATGTGGTGCTCGACGAGAAGGGGGTCGCCGGTCGTCTCCGGCAGGCGGAGGTCGGGGAACGGGTTGCCGGGAACGAGGTCCTCTCTCATCGTCGCCTCCTTCCGATCTGGTGCCGGAGCCAGCGCGGGGCGGTCCGCCGCCCGCGCTGCACCGCCATTCGCAGGGCCGCCGCCGCGCCGTCGCCGTGGAGTCCTTCCCCGTGGCCAACGAGGACATGCCTAGGTGCCAGGCACCGGGCCATGTCCCGCAGAGCCCTGGGCTGGTAGGGCCGCAGGAAGGGATGCACGGCCAGAGCCTCGCCCGGAGCGCGGAAGTACGAGGCCGTCCCGAGCGCCTCCGTGCAGGCGAGGACACGCTCGGCAGGCCACCAGAGCGCCGCCTCCCGCCACCCGGGCACGTTCAGCACGGCCCTGACCTCGAAGGGCGCGCCCGGGACGCCGCCGAACGGCAGCCGGTGCTGCGGCACGCCGAGGCGCGCGGCGAGCAGGGCGCAGTCGCGATCGTGGCGGTCGACGAGCTGGACGACCCCGGCCGGCTCGCCCAGCGCGCGGACGCGCTCCTCCACCCCGTCGCCGTCCACCGGGTCCACGAGCCACACACGGCCGTCGGCGCGGAGCGCGTGGGAGGCGCGCTCGAGCAGCGCCGGCTCCGCGGCGATCCAGCCGAGGCCGAACGAGGTCTCGTCACACGTGGCGATCTTCACTTTGCCCCCGGAGGGTGGTACCGTCCCGATCCTCTCCCGGGGCAAGGTGGGGGCAACCGGAGGTAGGGAGAGAAGCGATGAGACGATTTGGGGTAGCGGTCACGGCCCTTGTCGCCATGTTCGCATGGGTCGGGACGGCCACGGCCGCCGTGGACGCGGACATGCGGCCACACCACTTCAAGAAGCGGGCGGCCCACTGGCAGGCGGGGATGGAGGCCGGCCAGCCCGGTCCCGCGACGGCCACGGGCAGGTCGGTTCGGATCAAGGTGCTCGGGCACCACGACCCGGGCGGGCCGAGCGGCGACGTCTTCCTGTACAAGCGGAATGCCTACCTGGGCAGCTGGGGGCTCTTCGACGAGTCCGGCGACTTCTGCCCGGCGCGGGGAGTGCGCGTCTACGACCTCTCGAACCCACGCGACCCGGAGCTCATCTCCACGTTCGCGGACGGCGCCTCGGATCCGCGGCTGGCGGGCTCGTGGACGGAGAAGGTGCAGGTCCGGAAGGTCCGCTCGTCGGCGTTCAAGGGCGACCTGGCCGCCGTCAGCTTCCAGGACTGCGCGCCGGGCGGCTTCGTGGGCATCGGCCTCTACGACGTGACCGACCCGAGCGACCCGGAGCTCCTCTCGCTGCGTGAGAGCGGGATCTTCGGCGTGCACGAGCTGTGGCTCGAGTCGCGCGGGAACAAGGCCTACGTCTACGAGGCGGCCATCTTCCACGAGGTCATCGCCGCCTTCGAGGGCGAGGACCCCGCCGAGGTCAACCCCGAGTTCCGCATCGTGGACGTCTCCGACCCGCGCAATCCGGTCCAGATCGGCGATTGGAGCGCGTGGCGCGACATGGGCGAGAGCCCGCTCGACGGCCAGGGGACGTTCCCGTTCAACCTCGTGCACTCCGTGGTCGTCTTCAACAGGATCGCCTACGTCTCGTACTGGGACTTCGGCACGGTCATGCTCGACGTCCGCGATCCCTCGAATCCGGTGTTCCTCGGCCGCACCGAGTTCACCGAGGACCAGGAGGGGAACGCGCACTCGGCGTGGACTGCCAGGGGCGGCAAGCTCCTCATCCAGACCGACGAGGACTTCGACCCGACGCCGAACCCCGACGTCGAGACCGGGTGGGGCTATGGACACATCTACGACATCTCGGACAAGGCGAACCCGGTGGAGCTCGCGACGCTCAAGATGCCGAGCACGCACCAGTTCCCGCCGCCCGGGCCCGGCGACTTCACGATCCACGACCCGAAGGTGAAGGGCAACAAGCTCTACACCTCCTGGTACACGGAGGGCGTGGTCATCTGGAACATCGCCGACCCGGCCAACCCGAAGATGATCGGGCAGTTCATCCCGCCCGAGGCGGGCGAGGACCCGTTCGGGATCTTCTTCCCGGGCGAGGAGTTCGTCGAGATCTGGGGCGTCGACATCGGGCCCGGCTTCGTCGCCGCATCCGACATGAACACCGGCCTCTGGATCTTCAAGGTGCGCTAGGGGCAGCACCACCTGCGGCTTTGCGAGGGCCGGGTCGCGAGACCCGGCCCTCGTCGTCCAGGTGAGCTTCCTTGCGGCGCGCACGCATCGAAACTAATATTTAGACATGTCTAAGTCTCGCGGTGTCACCCGCCGCCAGCTCATCGTGGGCGCCGCGCCGCTCGCGGCGTCCGTGCCGTTCGCCGGGCTCGCCCTCGGCGGGCGCAAGGAGCTGGAGGCCACGCACATGGGCGGGCACGGCATCGCGGGCCACGCGGCCATGTTCGGCGACGAGGTCCCCGCTCCCGGCGCCCCGGGCGACCTCGACCCGCTGACCTACCCGCCGCCCGCGTTGCCGCACCAGCCGGGCCGCGTGCGCGAGTACAGCCTCGTCGCCCGGGACGTCGACATCGAGGTCGCCAAGGGCGTCACCTACCCCGCCTGGACCTACAACGGCACCGCTCCGGGCCCGGTGATCCGCGCCACCGAGGACGACATCCTGCGCGTCGACTTCGTGAACGGGGGCTCGCACCCCCACACGATCCACTTCCACGGCATCCACCCGGCCGACATGGACGGGGTGTTCGAGATAGTCGAGCCCGGCGGGCGCTTCGTCTACGAGTTCCCCGCGCGCCCGTACGGGATGCACCTGTACCACTGCCACGCGACCCCGCTCAAGAAGCACATCCACAAGGGGCTCTACGGCGCCTTCATCGTCGACCCGCCCGAGCCGCGCCCGCCCGCACAGGAGCTCGTGATGGTCATGAACGGCTTCGACACGGACGGCGACGGCGAGAACAACTTCTACGCCGTCAACGGCCCCGCGTTCTACTACGCCCGCTATCCGATCCGCGTCCGGCGCTCGCAGACCGTCCGCATCTACCTCGCCAACATGACCGAGTTCGACCTCGTCAACTCGCTCCACCTGCACGGCGACTTTTTCCGCTACTACCGCCCCGGCTCGACCGACCAGTTCGACTACACGGACACGGTGATGCTCTGCCAGGGCGAGCGGGGGATCATCGAGATCGACTTCGCGAACACCGGGCGCTTCATGTTCCACGCCCACCAGTCGGAGTTCGCGGAGCTCGGGTGGATGGGCTTCTTCGAGGTCGAGGACTAGGGCCTGATGGAGGCGCGCTCGGTGGCCGAGGGCGAGGAGCGGCGCGGCGAGCCCGGCCGCGGGCGCCTGTGGGCGCTCGTCCCGATCCTCCTCCTCGTCGCCGTCGTCTCGATCTTCTCCGCCCGCGGCGGCTCGCTCCTCGAGCTCGTCGGGGACAACCCGCCTCCCGCCGACGAGGTCGACATCCGCCGAGTCGAGCTCTCGCCGGGCGAGAACTCCACGCGCCGGACGTCGAACTCGTCGGCCGGAGGCGGGTTCTCACCGACGAGCTCGAGGAGCGAGCCGCCGCGGGCCGAGAAGAGCGAGACGACCGCGACGAGGAGGACGATGGGGACGAGCGCCCAGAGCCGCCAGCGCGCCTCCGGCCGGCTCCCGCGCTCCTCGGCCGCGGATTGCGCTTCCACTAGTGCCCCTCCAGGTGAAGCTGCTGTGCTTCTGCGTCGCGGGGCAGGAGTGCGG
>JBOHAK010000012.1:0-2741 GCA_050697795.1 Gaiellaceae bacterium | reverse complement strand
GCGCTCGAGCGCACGCAGGCCGGCCCGGTTGGCGACCGGCTGGCTCGTCGCCACCATCGCCTCGGCGGCGACGGCCGGCGGGCGAGCGGGGGCGAGCCTGAACGGCATGGCGCGGTAGCATCGCACGGCAGGTGAACCGCCCGACCGTCCTCCTCCTGCACGCCTTCCCGCTCGACGCGCGCATGTGGGAGGGCCAGCGGGCGGCGCTCGAGGCGGCCGGCCATCCCGTCGTCGCGCCCGACCTGCCCGGGCCGGCGCCCGAGCTCGGCTTCGACGTCTGGGCGCGGCGCGTCCTCGCGCTCGTCGACGGCGCCTTCGTGCCCGTCGGCTGCTCGATGGGCGGCTACCTGGCGTTCGAGCTCTGGCGGCAGGCGCCGGAGCGGATCGCGGCGCTCGCCCTCGTCGACACGCGGGCGACGCCCGACACGCCGGAGCAGCGGGAGGCGCGCGACGACGCGATCCGCCTGCTCGGCGAGGCGGGCCGCGCGGCGTTCTGGGACGACCTCGCCCCCCGGCTCTTCGCCGCGGGCGCCGATCCCGCCGTCGTCGCCCGCGCGCGGGAGATCGCCCTCGAGCAGCCCCTGACCGGGCTGGTCGCCGCGCAGGAGACGATCCGCGACCGCGTCGACTCGCGTCCGACGCTCGCGACGATCGACGTACCCGTCCTGGTGGCGGTCGGCGAGGAGGACGGCATGACGCCGCCCGCGGACGCGGAGGCGATGGCGGCGGCGATCGACGGCGCGCGCCTCGTACGCATCCCCCGCGCCGGGCACCTCTCGCCGCTCGAGCGGGCGGACGAGGTGGCGGAGGCGCTCCTCGCCTTCCTCGCGGAGGTGAGGGCGTGACCGGCGACGAGCTCGCCGCGCTGCTCGAGCGGGACGATGTCGCCCTCCTCGACGTCCGCTCCCGCGCCGAGTACGAGGGCGAGACCGGCTACCCGTGCGATCCCCGGCAGGGCCACATCGCGGGCGCCGTCCACCTCGACCTGAACGAGATCTACGCGGCCGGCACCGATCCGGAGGGCATCCACGGCCTGCTCGCCGGGCATGGGATTCCCGAGGACCGCCCGATCGTCGCGTACTGCCATTCCGGCCAGCGCTCGGAGCTCGCCGCGGCGCTCCTCCGGCAGGCGGGCCGCGATGCGGTCAACTACGCGGGGTCGTGGCACGAGTGGTCGCGCCGGACTGAGTAGCCCGGGTCGCGACCTCGAGGAACCGCCCGCAGAGCTTCTTCCCCAACGCGTTCCACTCCGCGATGCGCTCGCGGCTCTCCGCGGCGAGGCGGGGCAGGTCGACGGCCCCGTCGTCCTCCGGCTTCGAGGTGCGGGCCCAGTCCTCCACGGAGTCCCCCGTGACCTCCGCGTGGAACTGGATCCCCCAGGCCGATCCGCCGGCGCGGAAGGCCTGCAGGCAGCGGTCGTTGCGGGCGAGCGGCACGGCGCCCGGCGGCAGCTCGAACGCGTAGCTGTGCCACTGGAACGAGCTGAAGCGCTCG
Source organism: Gaiellaceae bacterium (assembly GCA_050697795.1). GTDB lineage: Bacteria > Actinomycetota > Thermoleophilia > Gaiellales > Gaiellaceae > JAIBJN01. The sequence continues at coordinate 1,247 of JBOHAK010000012.1, read as the reverse complement.
GGCAGCCCGCCGAAGACGGGGTCGGCGGCCGCGTCGGGCATCAGCGCGACGTCGAACCAACCGACCTCCGGGCTGGGCATGCGGCGGACGGGCGCGTCGAGCGCTCTGGCGAGGAGCTGCCCGCCGAGGCACACGCCCAGGAGCGGCACGCCGTCGGCGAGGAGGCCGCGCAGGAGGTCGAGCTCGTCCCGCAGCCAGCCGTGACGGTCCTCCTGGTCGACGTGCATCGCGCCGCCGAAGACGAGCACGGCACCGTACTCCTCGAGCGGTGCCGGCGGCGCCTTGCGACCGGGCACGAGCCACTCCTCGAGCTCGTGCCCGGCCTCGGCGGCCGCGTCCGCGAAGACGCCGCTCGCCGCGTCGGGCTGGTGGAGGAGCGAGAGGACGCGCATCGCTCTCAGGGTATGCGGTGGCGCACCCACACGTTGGGCTCCCAGTACTCGGCGCGGTCGCGCTCGCGGTCGACCTCGAGCGGCGCGAGCCCGTGCGGGAAGACGTAGGAGCCGCTCTCCGGGAACGGCAGCTCCGCCCACGCCTCCCACTCGGCGACCGTGCCCGTGATGCGGAGCGAGTGCGCCTCCGGCCCGAGGATCTCGCCGCCGAGGCGCACGTGCAGCCGGATCCAGGGATCGAACGGGAGGCCGTCCGCACGGGCCCAGGCCGCATAGCGCTCGATGGGCGTCAGCGGGTAGCGCTCCTTCCAGGTCGGGCGGAGGGGCGCGATCAGGTCGCCGAGCCCGTGTCGCGCGGCGATGTCGCGCATCGCGCCCAGCATCGGCTCGCTGAGCCGCTGCCGCTGGTGCGCCGGGGGGATCTCGATGGCCAGCGCCGAAAGCGCGTTCGACGCGCCGCCCGCCCCGCGGAGCCGGAAGGCGTCCTCGACGAGGCCGTCGATGCCGGCCGGGAGCCCCGCGACGGTGCCGTCCCAGGCGCACGGGATCGAATGGCCCTGCGCCAGCACGACGTCGGCCTCCTCGTCGTGGAGGACGAACTGGAAGTCGGCGAACTCCTGCTCCAGCCGGCCCCAGTACACGTTGAGGACGTCGCCGTGCACGTTGTACTCGGGCCAGACGCCCGTGATCTCCTCGCCCGACTGCTCCCACAGGTCGGGTCGCTCGGCGCAGGTGACCGCGCGGAGGCTCACGCTCCCGCTGCCCGGCGGAGCGCCGCCTGCAGCTCCGTCGCGGCGGGGCCGGGCCGCCCGTCCCCGACTGCGGTGCCGTCCAGCTCGACGACCGGCATCACCT
>JBOHAK010000011.1:0-3271 GCA_050697795.1 Gaiellaceae bacterium | reverse complement strand
GCCCTCCATGCTCCGCGGGATGCTAGTGCCTCCTCACCGCGTAAGGTGGCGGCGTCGTGTCGGACCAACGCGTCGTCTACTACGCGGCCGCGACTGCGGACGGTTTCATCGCCGCCGGCGACGGCGGCGTCGAGTGGCTGAGCGACTTCTCCAGCGTCGGGAGCCTCGTCATGGGACGGACGACGTTCGACCAGGTGCTCGGCTGGGGCTGGCCCTACGGCGAGAAACCGGCCGCGATCCTCACGAGCTCGCCGCTTCCCACGACTGCGCCGGCGTCGGCGTTCGCCTGGGACGGGAGCGACGCAGCGGGGCTCGTCGAGCGTCTGCGGGGCGAGGCCGCCGGCGGCGTCTGGGTCGTCGGCGGCGGCAGGACGGCCGGCCTCTTCCTCGCCGAGGGCGAGCTGGAGGAGGTCGAGCTTACCGTCATGCCACTGCTGCTCGGGCGGGGCATCCCGCTCTGGCCGGAGGAAGGCTCTGGACACCACCGGCTCGAGCTCCTCCGCGCGCACGGCCATCCGAACGGCGCCGTCCGCCTGCACTACCGCGTCAGCCGCTGAGCGCGGCGCTGAAGGCGTCCGCCGCCTCGTCGCCGTAGACGGCGAAGACGACGCGCTCGAGCGCGGCCGGCTCGTACTCGCCGGCGACGCCGACCATGATCGAGGCGCACTCCGCGAGCGGGAAGCCGCCCACGCCCGTCCCGAACGCCGGCAGGGCCAGCGAGCGGCAGCCGAGCTCGTCGGCGACCTCGAGGCAACGGCGGGTCGTGCGCCGGATGAGGTCGGCGTCGGTGCGCAGGTCCTGGCCCATGACGGCGCCGTGGATCACGTAGCGGGCGTCGAGACGGCCGGCGCCCGTGGCGACGGCGTCGCCGACCTCGATGGGCCCCTTCGCCACCGCCTCGTGCTCGATCTCCTCGCCGCCGGCGTTCTTGATCGCCCCCGCGACGCCCGCGCCCATCCAGAGGCGGTCGTTCGCCGCGTTCGCGATCGCTTCGACCTCGAGCCGGGTGATGTCGCCCTCGACGACCTCGAGCTTCATGCCGGGCAGCTTAGTCCGCCCGCCGGGGTCGAGATCGAGCTCGGCCGGGTCCTGCTAGAGGCGGCGTGCCGCGCGACGGGCGGCCTTGCGGGCGCGGATGCCGGGCGCGAGCCTGACCGCGGCGACCCAGACGTAGAGGACGAGGCCGACGACGGCGCCGGCGGCTTTCAGGACGCGCCCCACGGCTACGATTGTCGCATGACTCACCGCAGAGACCTCGACCGGCTGAAGACCGAGATGGAAGAGCTCTTCGCCGACCTGTGCCACCACCGTGTGGCGCCCCAGCGCGCCGGCTTCCGGCCCAGGGTCGACGCCTACCGGACGGAGGAGCCTCCCGCCGTGCACGTCGTCGTCGAGCTGCCCGGCGTGGATCCCGCCGAGGTGGAGCTCGCCGTCGTCGACGGCATCCTCGTCGTCTCCGGGCACCGGCGCCGCCCGGCGGTCAAGGACGGCCGCTACGAGCACATCGAGATCGACTACGGCACCTTCGAGCGGCGTATCGCGCTGGGGGACGACCTCGACGCGGGCGAGGCCGAGGCCGTCTACGACCACGGCCTCCTGACGATCACGCTGCCGCTCGCGCAGCGGACGGCCGGCCCCGTACGCGTCCCGGTGACACGCACCACCCCGCGGAGCGCCGAATGAGCACCGTCGAGGAGACGACGCCGCGCGCGCCCGAGGGCGAGACCACCGTGCTGCCGCTCCTCCCGCTGCGGGGCACGGTCGTCTTCCCGGCGTCGCTGACGCCGCTCGCAATCGGCCAGGAGCGCTCCATCCGCCTCGTGGACGAGGCAGTCGCGGGCGACCAGACGATCGCGGTCGTCGCGTCCCGCGCAGGCGAGGAGGAGGAGCGGAGCCCCGAGGACCTCTACGAGGTCGGCACCTCCGCGGTCGTCCACAAGATGGTGCGCGTCCCCGACGGGACGCTGCGCGTGCTCGTCCAGGGCCTGGAGCGCGTGCGCCTCGACGGGCTCGAGCAGACCGAGCCGTATCTCACCGGCAGCTTCACGCCGCTCCCCGACGTCGTCGGCCGCGAGCGCGAGGTGGAGGCGCTCGCTCGCTCGCTCGAGTCGCTCTTCGCCCGGGTCGTCGCGATCGCGCCCTACCTGCCCGAGGAGCTCGAGCTCGCCGCGGCGAACGCCGAGAGCCCGAGCGCGCTCGCGAACCTCATCGCCTCGACCATGCGGATCCCCACCGACGAGAAGCAGCAGCTCCTGGCCGCGATCGACGTCGAGGAGCGCCTCCGCAAGCTCACCGTGATCCTTTCCCGGGAGCTCGAGGTCTTCGAGCTCGGCACGAAGATCCAGTCGCAGGTGCAGTCCGAGATGGACAAGTCGCAGCGCGAGTTCGTCCTGCGCCAGCAGCTCAAGGCGATCCAGGAGGAGCTCGGCGAGGGCGACGAGCAGCAGGCGGAGATCGCCGAGCTGCGCTCCCAGGTCGAGGAGGCGAACCTGCCCGAGGAGGCCGACCGTCAGGCGCGCCGGGAGCTCGACCGCCTCGCCAAGCTGCCGCCGGCGGCCGCCGAGTACGGCGTCATCCGCACGTACCTCGAGTGGGTGCTCTCGCTCCCGTGGAACGCGACGACCGAGGACGACCTCGACCTGAGGCGCGCGCGGCGCATCCTCGACGAGGACCACTACGACCTCGAGAAGATCAAAGAGCGCATCCTCGAGCACCTCGCCGTCCAGAAGCTCCGCAACCAGCTCGCCGGGCCGATCCTCTGCTTCGTGGGCCCGCCCGGCGTCGGGAAGACCTCGCTCGGCCAGTCCGTCGCCCGCGCGCTCGAGCGCAAGTTCGTGCGGATCTCCGTCGGCGGCGTGCGGGACGAGGCCGAGATCCGCGGCCACCGGCGGACCTACGTCGGCGCCATGCCGGGGACGGTCATCCGCGCCCTGCGGGACGCCGAGTCGAAGAACCCGGTCTTCATGATCGACGAGATCGACAAGATGGGCGCCGACTGGCGCGGGGACCCGTCGAGCGCGATGCTCGAGGTCCTCGACCCCGCGCAGAACTCCCACTTCCGCGACCACTACCTCGACCTGCCTTTCGACCTCTCGCAGGTGCTCTTCATCTGCACGGCGAACCAGCTCGAGCCCATCCCACCGCCGCTCCGCGACCGCATGGAGATCATCCCCCTCGCCGGCTACACCGAGGACGAGAAGGTCGGCATCGCCAAGACGTATCTCGTCCCGAAGCAGCTCGAGGCCCACGGACTGGAGAACAGCCGGGTGAC
>JBOHAK010000010.1:0-4451 GCA_050697795.1 Gaiellaceae bacterium | reverse complement strand
TCCGCGGCTCGACGACGGGGGACCGGGTGCTTCGTCTCGGCGCGCTCGTGACCCACGCGGAGATCGCTGCCGACCCTGTCGTCCGGGAGCGGCTGACGGCGCTCGCGGACGCCTCGTCGATCGTGGGGTCCCACGCGACCCGTGCGCAGGGCACGGTGGGCGGCAACGTCATGAACGCCTCCCCGGCCATGGAGCTCGGGGGGCCGCTGATGGTCTTCGGCGCCACGGTCACGCTTCGCTCCGCAGCCGGCGAGCGGAGCGTCCCGGTGGCCGAGCTCGTCACGGGGCCGGGGACGACGGTCGCGTCGTCGGACGAGCTCCTCACGGAGGTCGAGGTCCCGCTCCCGCCTCCGGAGAGCGGCAGCTGCTACGCGCGGCTCGAGTACCGGCGGCAGATGGAGATCGCGGTCGTCGGGGCGACGGCGGCCGTCGTGTTCGCCGGCGGGAAGGTCGAGCACGCCCGCGTGGCGATCACGGCGCTCGCGCCGACGATCCGGCTCGTACCCGAGGCCGGAGAGGCGCTGGTCGGATCCGACGGCGCCGCCCCCGCGGTGCGCGAGGCCGCGGCGGCCGCGGCCCGGGCAGCCGAGCCGATCTCCGACGTCCGCGCGTCTGCCGACTACCGCCGGGCGATGGCGGAGGTGGTGACGAGGCGCGTTCTGACGGCGGCCCTGGCGCGCGCCCGAGGCGAATCGATCCCGGTGCCGGCCAGCTCGGCGCTCTTCGGGGCGGGGGAGTCGTGAGGATCCCGGTGACGCTGACGGTGAACGGGGTCGCCTACGAGCTGGAGCTGGATCCTGCGACGACGCTGCTCCACGCGGTCCGCGACGGCGTGGGCCTCACCGGCGCGAAGGAGGGCTGCGACGACTCGGAGTGCGGCGCCTGCATGATGCTGCTCGACGGGAAGCCGGTGAACTCGTGCTCCTACCTCGCCGCGCAGGCGGACGGACGCGAGGTGACGACGGTGGAGGGGCTCGCCGACGGTGAGACCCTCGCGCCGCTCCAGCGCGCGTTCCTCGAGCACGGCGGCGTGCAGTGCGGCTTCTGCACGCCGGGCATGTTGATCTCGGCGACCGCGCTGCTCGGGGCGAGCTCCCGCCCCACGGAGGAAGAGGTCCGAATCGCACTCTCCGGGAACCTCTGCCGCTGCACCGGATACGACGGCATCGTGAAGGCCGTCCTCGAGGTCTCCGAATCGCGGCCGTAGCCCGGGTGGACAAACCACGTCGGACGAACCATCATCGGTAGATGGGGACACGCGTTCGCGGCCACGCCTGTCGCCGGCCTGAGACACACCGCTTGCTCGTGATCGGAGCCGCGTTGACGGCCGCCCTCGGGCTTGCGGCCGAGGCGCAGGCAGCGGTCCGGGCGTCGGTCGCGGGCAGCACGCTGACCGTGACGGGCACGCCCGCAGGGGAGAGGATCGCCTTGCGCCTGGCTTCGGGCGGGCGACTCGTGGTCGACGTGGGGGACAACGGGACTGCCAACTTCATCTTCCTTCGCAGCCGGTTCACGAGGATCGTCGTGAACGGGGGCCTCGGCAACGACCGCTTGAGGATCAACGAGACGAGCGGCGCTTTCACCAACACCGAGCGTACGACCCTGAACGGCGGGTCCGGCAGCGACAGGCTGCTCGGCGGGCGCTACGCGGAGACCTTGATCGGCGGGGCCGGAAACGACACCGTCGACGGGAATGCGGGTGCCGACTCGGCCGTGGCCGGCGCCGGCGCCGACGTCGTCGTCTGGGACCCGGGCGACGGGAGCGACGCCGTCCAGGGCGGCACCGGGCTCGACACGCTGCGCTTCAACGGGTCGGCCGCGGCCGAGGTCTTCGCCGCTTCGGCCAACGGCACCGGGCTGAGGCTGACGCGCAACCTCGGCAACGTGGTCATCAGGGCGCAGGACGTCGAGACCCTGGCGCTGAACGCGCTCGGCGGCGCCGACACCGCGACCGTCGGCTACCTGGCCGTTACCGACGTCGACACGGTCAACCTCGACCTCGGCGTCGGCGGTGTCGGCGACGGAGCCGCCGACAGCGTCGCCGTGAACGGCTCGGGATCCGGCGATGCCGTGCAGGCAGCGACGTCCGGCAGCATCGTGCAGGTCACGGGCCTCGGCGCGCAGGTCAACGTCACCCAGCCGGAGGCAGCGAACGACCGCGTGACGGTCAACGGCCTGGGCGGCGACGACACGCTCACCGGCAGCATCCTCGCCGCGGCGATTCAGCTCACGCTGGACGGCGGTGCAGGGAACGACGCGATCAACGGCGGCAACGGCGCCGACACCCTGCTCGGCGGCGACGGCAACGACGCGATCGACGGCAACCAGGGCAACGATGTCGGCTTCATGGGCGCGGGGACCGACATCTTCACCTGGGATCCCGGAGACGGCAGCGACATCGTCGAGGGCCAAGGCGACCTGGACACGTTGCGCTTCAACGGGTCGGCCGGCGCCGAGATCTTCGCGGCCTCGTCCAACGGGGGACGGCTGTTGCTCACCCGCAACATCGGGAACATCGTCATGGACACCGACGACGTGGAGACGCTGACGGTGAACGCCCTGGGCGGCACCGATTCCGTCACCGTCAACGACCTGGCGGCGACCGACGTCGCCACCGTCGACCTCGACCTTGGCGTCGGCGGGGTCGGCGACTCGGCCGCCGATGCGATCACCGTCAACGGCACGGTCGCCGTGGACGTGATGAGCCTGTCGGGCAGCGCCGGCTCGGTGACGATCGTGAGCCCGGCGGTCACCGTCGCGATCGTCGACGCCCAGCCGGTCAACGACACCCTGACGGTCAACACGTCGTCGGGCGCCGACCTCGTCGGGGCGTCGGGCCTGGCGGGGACGAGCGTGCTTCTGACCGTCAACGGTGGAGCGAGCGACGACTCGCTCGTCGGCAGTCAGGGGAACGACACGCTGAACGGCGACGCAGGAAACGACTTCCTGAACGGCGGCGACGGCAACGACACGCTCAACGGGGGCGCGGACACCGACACGATCGACGGCGGTGCCGGGATCGATTCGGCCTCGAACGGCGAGCTCGTGATCAACGTGCCGTAGCGGGTGAGAGGCGCCGCCGCGCTGCGACGGCGCCTCGCTCCGGCAGTGGGTTCGCGCTACCTGAGTTGCGCCAGGCGGAACTGGTTGCCCGACGCGTCGCGGAAGCCGGCGTCGACGCCGTAGGGCTGCTCGGTCGGCTCCTGCGAGAACTCGACACCGCGGCCCTTCAGCTCCTCGTAGCTCGCCTGGATGTCCTCGGTCGAGAAGAACAGCCCGCCGGCGGCGCCCTTCGCCAGCAGCGCCTGGATCTGCTTGCGCGTGTCCTCGTCGAAGACGGGCGCTCCGGGGACCGCCATGAGCGCAATGGCGACGTCCTGCCCCGGCACGCCGACGGTGAGCCAGCGGAAGTTGCCCAGCTCGGGCACGGTGACGTCCTCGCGCAGCTCCATCCCGAGCTTCTCGGTGTAGAAGGCCAGCGCCTCGTCCTGGTCGTGCACCCAGACCTGCGTGTGCGTGAGCTGCTTGAGCATGATGGTTCCTCCAGCGAGTTGTGAACGGTCGCGGGCGACGTTAGCCACGCCGGGCGGCGCCGTCTTCTCCAAACGTGCTGGACTGCGGGCGCGCATACGCCTGCAGCACGCAGGTCGGAACACGCGCTCGCGCGACCGCCGGCGTGTGGGCGGCACGGTAGGCGGTGGGGGACAGCCCGAAGGTCCGGCCGAAGCTCGTGGTGAACGACCCGACGCTGCGCAGCCCGACCATGAGACAGATGTCCGCCACCGTCCTGTCCGTGTTCCGCAGCAGCGCCGCGGCGCGCTCCAGCCGGCGGGTCAGGAGGTACTGGTGCGGCGCCTCGCCGAAGGCCCGGCGGAACTCGCGGCTGAAGTGCGCCCGCGAGAGGTGGGCGGCGCGGGCGAGCGTCGGGACGTCGAGCGGCTCGCGGTAGCGGGCGTCGACGAGGTCCTTCGCGCGGAGCAGGTGGCGTGCGGGATGCGGCGCGAGCACTGCCGCGAGTATGGCCGAGGGCGCTAGGGTGGCGGCGTGCCCGAGCTGAACGCGATCGGGATCGTCGCTGCCGACCTCAGGCAGTCGATCGTCTTCTACCGGCTCCTCGGCGTCGACTTTCCCGAGGATGGCGAGGGCCACATCGAGGCGACGCTGCCGAGTGGCGTTCGTCTCATGCTCGACGCCGAGGACGTCGTCAGGAGCTTCCGACCCGACTGGGAACGCGCGACGGGCAACCAGCTCGCGCTGGCGTTCGAGTGTGGGAGCCCCGCCGAGGTGGACGAACGCTACGAGCAGGAGACCGCGGCCGGGTTCGTGGGTGAGAAGGAGCCGTGGGACGCGTTCTGGGGCCAGCGCTACGCGCAGCTCAGTGATCCCGACGGCGTTCCGGTCGACCTCTTCGCGCCGCTGTAGACGCGTCTATATGTAGCCCGCGCGCAGGG
>JBOHAK010000009.1:0-5961 GCA_050697795.1 Gaiellaceae bacterium | reverse complement strand
GCTCGTCCCGAGCCCGCTCGGCCGCGGCCCGGCGCTCCTCCAGGCGGGCCCGCGCCTCCTCCTCGGCGAGCGCGGCCGCCGCGCGCTCGGCCGGGAGCCGCACGAAGAAGGCCTCGAGCTCGAGCGCCCGCTCGCGCACGGCCTCGCAGGCCGCGTAGAGCTCGTCGAGCTCCGTGAGCACGGCCGCTGCGGCCCCGTCCGCCTGCTCGAGCTCGCGGATGAAGGCGAGCCGGCGGTCGGGCATCAGTTCGGCGTGACCCGGTAGGCGTCGAAGACCGACTCGACGTTGCGGAGCGCCGTGAGGAGCGCGCGCAGCGCCTTGATGTCCCCCACCTCGGCCACGTACCAGTTCTTGGCCATCTGATCCTCGACATGGCCGCCGTACTCGACGATGTTCGCGCCGTGCTCGGCGAACGTGCGCGCCACGTCCTCGAGCAGGCGCGGGCGGTCCCAGGAGACGACGGCGATCTGCACGCGGAAGCTCTGCGAGGCGCCGCCGTCCCACTCCACCGGCGTAAAGCGCTCCGGGTTCCGCATGAGGGCCTTGACGTTGGGGCAGTCGAGCCGGTGGATCGTGATTCCCTTGCCGAGCGAGATGTAGCCGGCGATCTCGTCTCCGGGGACGGGGGTGCAGCACTTCGCGAGCCGGACGAGCACGTCCTCGACGCCCGGGACGTTGATCCCGAAGTTCCGGGAGGCGACCGCCTCGCGCGCCTTCGGCTTGCGCGGGAGCGTCTCCTCCTCGACCACCTGCTCCGTCTTGAGCCGGTGCAGGACCTTGTTCGCCACCTGCGAGACCTGGAGCTTCCCGGAGCCGAGCGCGAGGTAGAAGTCCTCGGCCTTCTTGAAGCCCATCTCGCGGATGATCTCGGCGAGGAGTGGCGAGCCGGCCAGCCGCTTGTACGGCAGGTTGTGCTGTTTGAGCGCGTTCTCGAGCGATTCGCGTCCGCGCTGCTCGGCGACCTCGCGCGTCTCGCGGCTGAACCACTGGCGGATCTTGTTGCGCGCGCGCGAGGAGACCGCGAGCGACAGCCAGTCCCGCGACGGGCCGCGGCTCTGCTGCTTCGAGGTGAGGATCTCGACGAAGTCGCCGCTCTGCAGGCGGTAATGGAGCGGGACGATGCGCCCGTTCACCTTCGCGCCGACCGTGCGGTGGCCGACGTCGGTGTGGACGGAGTACGCGAAGTCGATCGGCGTCGAGCCGGACGGCAGGTTCTTCACCTCGCCCTTGGGCGTGAAGACGTACACCTCGTCGAGCGCGTACTCCGGGAACGCGCGCCGCAGCTCCTGCGGGTCCGGCTCCTCGCGCTGCCAGTCGGCGAGCTGCTGCATCCACGCGAGCTGCTCGGCCTTCGCCTTCTTGCCCTTGACGCCCTTGTAGAGCCAGTGGGCGGCGATCCCGCGCTCGGCCGTCGTGTGCATGTCGTCCGTCCGCACCTGGATCTCGAGCGGCTTCCCCTCCGGCCCGATCACCGTCGTGTGCAGCGAGCGGTACATGTTGAGCTTGGGCATGGCGACGTAGTCCTTGAAGCGCCCCGGCATCGGCTTCCAGAGCGAGTGGATCACGCCGAGCGCGCCGTAGCAGTCGCGCTCGCCCTCCTTGCCGTCCCGCTGCACGATGACGCGCATCGCGGTCAGGTCGTAGATCTCGTTGAACTCCTTCCCGCGCTTGGCCATCTTCTCGTAGATGGAGTAGAAGTGCTTCGCGCGCGCCGAGATCTCGGCCGGGATGCCGACCTTCTCGAGCTCCTTGCGCAGGATCTTGCCGGCGTCCTCGACGTACTTCTCGCGCTCGGCTCGCCGCTGGTTCACCATCGCCTGGATCTCGACGTACTTGCGCGGGTGGAGCGTCTGGAAGGCGAGGTCCTCGAGCTCCCACTTGACCGTGTGGATGCCGAGCCGATGGGCGAGCGGCGCGTACACCTCGAGCGTCTCGCGCGCCTTCTGGAGCTGCTTCTGCTTCCCGAGGTACTCGATCGTCCGCATGTTGTGGAGCCGGTCGGCGAGCTTGATGAGGATCACGCGGTAGTCCTCGGCCATCGCCATGATCATCTTGCGGTAGTTCTCCGCCTGCGCCTGCTCGCGGCTCTGGAAGTGAATCCGGGTCAGCTTCGTGACGCCCTCGACGAGGCGCGTGACCTCCTCGCCGAACTCCTCGCGTACCTGCTCGATCGTTGCGTCCGTGTCCTCGACGACGTCGTGGATCAGGGCGGCGGCGATGGTCGCGTCGTCCCTGCGCAGCTCGGCCAGGATGAGCGCGACGCCCAGCGGGTGCAGGATGAAGTCCTCGCCGCTGCGCCGCTGCTGGTTCTCGTGCACGCTCGAGGCGAAGCGGTACGCCCGCTCGAGGAGGTCCCGATCGACGTCGGGGTTGTAGGCCGCCACCTCGGCGACGAGCTGGTCGAACAGCTCGCGATGCCTCTCGGCGGACGCGGTGAGCACCTGACCCGCCATGAACCCATCTTAGCTCGCGGGTTCCCGGGCTCAGGCCCCCGTTCGGGCCACGGAGCGGCTACGCGGCGGCCGCCATCGGCTCGTCGGCCAGGGCGGCGAGAAAGGTCGGCGATTCGACGAGCGGGCGCCAGCCCTCGATGCCGCCGACGAGCCCGAGCTCCGCGAAGATCGCCTGCGCGAGCGGGCTCCAGCGCTCGGAGCCGGACTTCCACTCGGCCAGGAGGCTGCGCCGGAGCTCCTCGTAGCGCTCGGGCGTGGCGAAGATCTCCCGGACGACGAGCTGCGGCGTGACCGTGCCGTTCCAACGGTTGGCGTCCAGCTTGAAGGCGACGTCGTAGCGCCCCGGCCGCCGGTAGCGGTCGAGCGCCGCGCCGCGCCCGAAGGCGATTGCTCCGGAGCGGGCGCCGCCGGCCGTCACGGCGAGGCGTAGGTGCTTGCCGTTCCCGACCGCGTCCAGCTCCGACAGCTCGCAGCCGAGCGCGAGCAGGGTGACGTTCGGGTTCCCGAGCCCGAAGGGGGCCAGCCGCTCGAGCTCCTCGCAGAGGCCGAGCGTGAGCTCCCGCCCCCGCACGACGGCGTCCACGGGCGTCACGCGGCGCAGGTCGTCCTCCGTGAGGACGCCGGCGGCGTGGGCGGCGAAGGCCTCGGCGAACGCCTCCAGCCGGTCCGGGGCGATCGAGAGCCCGGCGGCGGCGCGGTGGCCTCCCCAGCGGCCCAGGAGGGCGGAGCAGGCGCCGAGCGCGCCGTGGAGGTCGAAGGCGGGGATCGCCCGGCCGGAGCCGGTCCACTCCTCCCCGGCCTCGCCCCCGGCCACGAGGACGACGGGCCGGTGGAAGCGCTCCACGAGCCGCGACGCGACGATGCCGATCACGCCGCGATGCCAGTCCTCGCCCTCGATCACGTAGCCGAGCCTGCGACGGCGCGGCTCCGGCCACCCCTCGACCTGGCGGAGCGCGTCCCGCAGGATCCTCTCCTCCACCGCCTGGCGGTCGCGGTTCAGCTCCTCGAGCTCGCCCGCGAGCCGGCGAGCCTCGGCGTCGTCGCCCGTGAGCAGCAGGTCGAGCGCGGCGCCGGGATGCCCGAGCCGACCCGCCGCGTTGATGCGAGGCGCGAGCCGGAAGGCGATGGCGCCCGTGTCGACGGCCGCGGGATCGACGCCCGCAGCGCGCATGAGCGCGCGGAGGCCCGGCTTGTCCGTGCGCGCCAGCCGCCGCATCCCCGCCGCGACGAGAGCGCGGTTCTCGTCGACGAGCGGCACGACGTCGGCGACCGTCGCGAGCGCGACGAGGTCCAGGTGGCGCTCGAGCCCCTCGGCCCCGAGTGCCTGGAGCAGCTTGAAGACGACGCCGGTGCCACAGAGCTCCGGAAACGGGTAGTCCGACGGCCGCGTGGCGACGACGGGGCAGTCCGGCAGCGCGTCGCCCGGGCGGTGGTGGTCGGTCACGATCACCTCCAACCCCGCCGCACGCGCCTCGGCCACCTCCTCGACGGCGGTGATCCCGCAGTCCACGGTGAGCACGAGCCCATAGCCCTCTCGCGAGAGACGCGCCAGCGTCTCTCGCGACAAGCCGTAGCCCTCCTCGAATCGGCTCGGGAGGTGCCGGTCCACGTCGGCGCCGAGCTCCCGCAGGACGCTGACGGCGAGCGCCGTCGCGCAGATGCCGTCCACGTCGTAGTCGCCGTGGACGCAGATCCGCCCTCCGGCGGCGATCGTCTCCCGGATCCGTGCGCACGCCGCTTCGACGTCCCCGAGCCGAAAGGGATCGTGGCACGGCGGCGCCGCGGCCAGGAAGGCGCGCGCGGTTTCGGGGTCGCCGTACCCCCGCCGGACGAGGACGCTCGCAGTCGTTTCGCTGAGCTCGAGCGCCTGGGCCAGCGCCCGTACCTCTTCGCGGGGGCACGGACGCATCGTCCAGGTGCCCTCGTACATCGCAGGCTCCACCGTACGAAGGCGGTCGGACGGACTTGATGCCGACCGGCATCCGACGCCGACAGGCGGCTATCCTCACCGCGGGGTGAGCGACGCGAACTACACGTCGGGGGACGACTTCGTCGTCGAGTTCCTCGGGTATCGCTTCAGCTTCAACGCGATCGACTTCGAACAGCGCGTCAACGCGGCCGCCGTGCGGCTGGGCCTCGTCGGCCCCGGCGAGCTCGAGGAGGACGAGACCGCCGACCTCGTGAAGCTGACCGCCCACGGCCACATCGACCAGCCCGCGAGCGCGCTCGGCGAGTACCTCGTGCGCCACTGGGAGCGCGTCGCGCTCGTCAACGACGAGTCGCTCGTCTACTGGCTCCGCAAGCTCATCTTCCGCGGCGCCTGGCTCGACCAGCGCGTGAAGGAGAACCTGCTCGAGATCGACTGGGACGAGGAGAGCGCCGACTTCGGCTACCGCGAGCCGGACGGCGGCCGCGCGCTGCTCGAGCTCGCGCCCGTCCCCTCCTGGCACGACCTTCAGTTCCGGCGCTAGGAGCACGAGGGGCCGGCTTGCGCCGGCCCCTCGGTCGTACCTACGCGCTGAGCGCGTTACCTGCGGAGGCTCGAGCCGGAGAACTCGCCGTGCCCGAGCGCCTTGCCCTTGTCGGTGCCCTCGACGGCCGACTTGGTCATCGCGAACGTGAGGGTGGCGTGCGCCGCGGCGTCGGACATCTCGTCCAGCGCGTCGTCCGACAGGTTGTCGATGTCGTCGCAGGCCTGGTGGTAGCACGGGTCGTAGGCGATACCAGCCGTGCCGCCGTAGATGGCCGCCTCCTCGGCGGTCTTGATGCCCTCCGCGCCGGTGAACAGGCCGCCGGCCGGGATTCCGACACTGATGAACGCGTCGTAGTCCGAGCGGCCGTCGAACGCGGTCGGCTCGGAGGCCAGGTCCTGGGAGTCGAAGTAGTCGACGAAGACGTCCTCGACCGCGCCGGAGCCCGCGGAGGCGAGCGAGGCGGTGTCGGAGGCGTCACCGTCGTACACGAACCTGACGTAGTTGGGCGAGCCCACCATGTCGAAGTTCAGGTTGACAGCGGTGTTCTTGACCTCCCGCTTCGTGAGCGAGTCGACGTAGAACTGCGAGCCGACTAGGCCCGACTCCTCGGCGCCCCACCACGCGAACCTCACCTGGTTGACGGGCTTCACGTTGAGCTTGGCCATCTGCAGTGCGACCTCGAGGTTCGTCGAGCTGCCCGAACCATTGTCGTTGATGCCTGGGCCTTCCGGGACAGAGTCCAGGTGGGCACCGACCACGACCTGGCGATCCACGCGGCCGGCCTTGGTCGTGGCGAGCAGGTTTTCCGTCGGCACGTTGCGCTCGATCTCGGTCGTAGTCGCCACGCGAACGGTCACGGTACCCGCTTTGACCTGGTTATACAACTCCTCGCCGATCGCGAAGCTCGTGCCGATCACCGGGATCGTCGACGGATCATCGGCGGTGAGGGTGCCGGCGAGCGTCTCATCGCGGCCGGGCTGACCTTCGTTGAAGATGATCGCCGCGTCGTACCCTGCGTCCTGCGCGTTCTTCG
>JBOHAK010000008.1:0-14089 GCA_050697795.1 Gaiellaceae bacterium | reverse complement strand
AGCCGGGCCCGATCCGGCTGCGCGCCGAAAAGAGGCGCTGGGGCGAGGCCGCCGTCAAGGTGGGCCTCGCCCTCTGC
Organism: Gaiellaceae bacterium; assembly: GCA_050697795.1. GTDB lineage: Bacteria > Actinomycetota > Thermoleophilia > Gaiellales > Gaiellaceae > JAIBJN01. Next base: position 14,012 of record JBOHAK010000008.1, on the reverse strand, counting down.
GCCCTGGTCTCCGTCGCCACGACGGTGGGGATCGTCGTCGCCCTCCTCGAGCCGTCGATCGAGTTCTTCCGCGAGGTCTCGATCGGCGAGTTCTTCACGAAGGACCGCTGGGCCCCGCTCTTCGAGCCCCCTTCTTTCGGCGTCCAACCGCTCCTGGTCGGCACGCTCGCCGTCACGTTCTGGGCGTGCGTCGTCGCCCTTCCCCTCGGGCTCGGCGCCGCCGTCTACCTGAGCGAGTACGCGCGACCGCGCGTCCGCCGGACCCTGAAGCCGGCGCTCGAAGTGCTCGCGGGCATCCCGACCGTCGTCTTCGGGTTCTTCGCGCTCACGTTCTTCACGCCCCTGCTCCGGGACATCGGCATCGAGGTGGGGATCTTCAACGTGCTCGCGGCGGGCCTCGTGATGGGGGTGATGCTGATCCCGACGGTCGCCTCGATCTCCGAAGACGCAATGAGCGCCGTCCCCCAGGAGCTCCGCGACGGCGCCTACGGCCTGGGCGCGTCGCGGCTCCAGGTCTCGACGCGCATCGTCATCCCCGCCGCGATCTCGGGCATCGTGGCGAGCTACGTCCTCGCGGTCTCGCGGGCCATCGGGGAGACGATGATCGTGCTCATCGCGGCCGGCGGTCTCGCGCAGATCGTGTTCGACCCGCGCGAGCCGGCGCAGACGATGACCGCCTTCATCGGCGCGACCGGCCTCGGCGACGTCCCCACCGGCTCCATCGAGTACAAGACGATCTTCGCCGTCGGGCTCACGCTCTTCGTGATCACGCTCGCCATGAACATGATCTCGATCCGCCTCGTGCGGAAGTACCGGGAGATCTACGAATGAGGGTCGCTCGCCTCCGGCTCGCTCCCCCTCATCGGCCGGAGGCAGGCCGATGAGCGCGACCCCCGCCGCGATCGGACGGCGCCCCCGTGGGGACAAGATCCGCGGGCGCGCCTTCCACGCCCTGCTCCTCGTCTCCGTCTCGGTTGGGTTCGTCCTCCTGGGGGCGCTCGTCGTCGACGTGCTCCAGAAGGGGATCGCCTACGTCGACCCGATCCTCCTCACGGAGCCGAACAACCCGACGAACCCGGACAAGGCCGGGGCGGGCCCCGCCATCCTCGGGACCATCTACATGATGCTCCTGCTGCTGGTCTTCGTCGTGCCTCTCGGAGTCGGGACGGCGATCTATCTCGAGGAGTACGCGGACCGGGAGCGCTGGTACAACCGCCTGCTCGAGCTCAACATCCAGAACCTCGCCGCCGTCCCCTCGATCGTCTACGGGATCCTCGGGCTCGCCTTCCTCGTGCGCGGCCTCGGCCTCGGCCGCGTCCTGCTGGCCGGCGCGCTCATCCTCACCCTGCTCGTGCTGCCGACCGTGATCGTCGCCGCGCGGGAGGCCATCCGGGCCGTCCCGGACTCGATCCGGCAGGGCGCCTACGCGCTCGGTGCGACGCAGTGGCAGGTCGTCTTCCGCCAGGTGCTGCCGGCGGCCGTGCCCGGGATCGCGACCGGGTCGATCCTCGCGCTCGCGCGCGCGATCGGTGAGACCGCCCCGCTTCTCCTCGTCGGGGCGCTCACCTACGTCACGGTGAACCCGTCCCTGCTCGGGTCGTTCACGGCCCTGCCCGTCCAGATCTACCAGTGGATCGCGCGGCCGCAGGAGGAGTTCCGGCTCCTCGCCGCGGCCGGGATCATCGTGCTCCTCGCAATCCTCCTGACGATGAACGCCTTCGCGATCTGGCTCCGCAACCGCTACCAGAGAAGATGGTGATGCCCGACATGGAAAGCGTCCCGGCCGCGCCTGTCACAATCGCGGGGGTGACCGACAAGATCGTGGCCGAGCGTCAGCAGGCGGACGCGCCCACCCATCGCGACGTGCTCTTCGACGTGGACGGGTTGACCGCGTCCTACTCGGACGTCCCGGCGCTCCGAGACGTCTCGCTCGAGATCTACAGGAACCGCATCACGGCCTTCATCGGCCCCTCCGGCTGCGGCAAGAGCACATTCATCCGCTGCTTCAACCGCATGAACGACCTGATCCCGACCGCGCGGGTCGAGGGGACGATCCGCTACCACGGCCTCGACCTGTACGGCCCCGAGGTGGACTCCGTCGAGGTGCGCAAGCGGATCGGCATGGTCTTCCAGAAGCCGAACCCGTTCCCGAAGTCGATCTACGACAACGTCGCCTTCGGGCCTCGCGTACTCGGCTGGAAGGACGGGCTCGACGACCGCGTCGAGCAGGCGCTCCGCCAGGCGGCGCTCTGGAACGAGGTGAGAAACCGGCTGAAGGCAAGCGCCTACAGCCTCTCCGGCGGCCAACAGCAGCGGCTCTGCATCGCGCGCTGCCTCGCGGTCCAGCCGGACGTGCTGCTCATGGACGAGCCGGCCTCCGCGCTCGACCCGATCTCGACCACGGCGATCGAGGACCTCATGCACGGCCTCAAGAAGGACTTCACGATCGTGATCGTCACGCACAACATGCAGCAGGCCGCGCGCGTCGCCGACATGACGGCGTTCTTCAGCGTCGAGGTGGACGAGGAGTCGGACCGCCGCACGGGCATCCTCATCGAGTACGACGAGACGCCGACGATCTTCACGAATCCCGCTGACAAGCGGACGGAGGACTACGTGACGGGGCGGTTCGGATGAGGGTCACGCTCCAGGAGGACCTCGACCAGCTCGAGGCGGCGCTGCAGGAGGAGGGCTCGCTCGTCCTCCGCGCGCTCCGCGGCTGCCTGAACGCGCTCGCGCAGTCCGACGTCGAGCTGGCCGACGAGGTCATCGCCTTCGACGACGAGATCGACGAGGCGTACCTCGGGATCGAGGAGGGCATCCAGTCGCTCCTCGCCCGCCAGACGCCGGTGGCGGTCGACCTGAGGCTCGTCCTGGCGATGCTGCACGACAACCTGCACCTCGAGCGCATGGCCGACTACTGCGTGACGATCGCGAAGCTCACGAAGCTCGTCCACGACACCCCCCACGACCGGACGCTCATCGAGGGCTTCGAGGAGATGGGCGCACGGGCGGAGGAGATGATCCGGATCGCGCTCGACTCGTTCCGCGACCGGAACGCGGCCCGCGCGGAGTCGCTCGTCGACCTCGACGAGCTCATCGATCGCGCCAACCGCCGTGTCGTCCAGCACGTCCTCTCGCTCGGGGGCGACCCCGACCTGCGCGAGTGGGGGCTGCGGATGATCATCGTCTCCCGCTGCCTGGAGCGGATCGGCGACCACGCCGTCGACATCGGCGAGCAGACCGCCTACCTCGTGAGCGGCGAGTTCCGCGAGTTCACGGACGCCTCGCACGGCCCGGGCACGACGCCGCGGGATCTTTGACGCCTACGCCGACCGTCCTCTTCGTCTGCGTCCACAACGCTGGCCGCAGCCAGATGGCGGCCGCGCTCCTCGACCTCTACGCGGCCGGCCGGGTGCGCGTCCTCTCCGCCGGGAGCGAGCCGGCCGCCGCCGTCCACCCGGGCGCCCTCGAGGCGATGGCCGAGCGCGGCATCGACATCTTCGACGCGGTGCCGAAACGGCTCGACGACGGGGCTGTCCGCGAGGCCGACGTCGTCGTCACGATGGGCTGCGGCGACGCCTGCCCGGTGTACCCGGGCAAGCGCTACGAGGACTGGGAGCTTCCCGACCCGTCCGGGAAGGGCGTCGAGGAGGTCCGCCCCATCCGGGACGAGATCGACCGGCGCGTCCGTGTGCTCCTCGCCGAGCTGACCGACGGCTAGGCGGCCTCGGCGACCTCGAGCCGGCGGGTCTGCCAGCTCCGCGCCCCGAACGCCGCCGCCGCGATCAGGCCGGCGAGGACGAACACGAGCACGTCGCCGGCCGGCAGCCGCGTCAGGACCTCCATCCCCGCGCCCACGAGGCCCGCAGCCGGGATGGTCATGACCCAGGCGAGGAGGATGTTCCCCGCGACGCCCCAGCGGACGGCGTTCAGGCGCCGCGTGGCGCCGGCGCCGAGCACGGAGCCCGAGACGGTGTGCGTCGTCGAGACCGGAAAGCCGTAGTGCGCAGTCCCCCAGAGGATCCCGGCAGTGGCCGTCTGGGCAGCGAACCCGCGTGGCGGGTCGAGCTTCGCGACGCGCGTCCCCAGCGTCTTGATGATGCGCCACCCGCCCGCGTACGTCCCCGCGCCCATGGCGAGGGCCGCGCTCACGATCACCCAGAACGGCGGTCGGTCGAAGTCCTCCGCGAGATGCCCGGAGGCGACCAGCGCGAGCGCGATGATGCCCATGGTCTTCTGGGCGTCGTTCGTTCCGTGCGTGAACGCGACGAACCCGCCCGAGACGAGCTGGAGCCGGCGGAAGACGCGGTTGACCGTTCCCGGCGCCCGCCGCCGGACGATCCACATGAGGCCGACCATGAGCGCGGCCGCGAAGGCGATCCCGAGCAGCGGAGCCGCGAGCGACGGGATGGCGACCTTCTCGACGAGGCCGCCCCACTGGACCACGTCGAAGCCGCTCGCGGCGATCGCCGAGCCGGCGATGCCTCCGATCAGGGCGTGGCTCGAGCTGGAGGGCAAGCCGAGGTACCACGTGATCAGGTTCCAGGTGATCGCTCCCACGAGGCCGGCGAGCACGACGTCCAGGGTGATGACGTCCGGGTCGACGATGCCCTTCGCGATCGTCGCGGCGACCTCGAACGAGACGAACGCGCCCGCGACGTTCAGGATGGCGGCCGAGAGGACCGCTGGTCGCGGGGCGAGCGCACGCGTCGAGACGCTCGTGGCGATCGAGTTGGCCGTGTCGTGGAAGCCGTTCGTGAAGTCGAAGAAGAGCGCGACCACGACGACGGCGACGAGCGTGAGGTCCTCCAAGCGCTACGCGCCCCTACGCGTTCTTGACGACGATGTTCCCGATCACGTTGGCGGCCGTCTCGCAGGCGTCGAGGGCATCCTCGAGCGCCTCGAAGATGTCCTTCCAGCGGATGACGATCAGGGGGTCGATGCGCGGGTCGCGGAACAGGGCGGCGATCGCGTCGTGGAGGACGCGGTCACCCTCGTCCTCCAGCTTCTTGAGCGCGACGAGCTCCCGCTCGACGCGGCGCATCCCCTGGAGCTCCGCGAGGGCGACCGAGAGATGCTCGACCGCGCCGACGAGGATCCGGCACTGCTCGATCGCCTGCCGGGTCGGCGACTCGACGCCGTAGAGCTCGAGGAGGTCCGACGCCTCGTCCAGGTGGTCGACGACGTCGTCCAGCGCGGTGGCGAGCTGGTAGATGTCCTCCCGGTCGAACGGGGTGATGTACTGCGTGTTGAGCAGCTGGATGAGGTCGCGCGTGATGGCGTCGCCCTCGTCCTCGATCGCCTTCACGTCGGAGTGCCGCACGCTCGAGTTCGGGTGCTCGCGGAAGCGCCGCTCGACGTGCCTGGCCGCCTCGAGCGCGTTCGCGCCGGCCCTCGTGAACAGGTCGTAGAACTCGGTCGTGCGCGGGACGAGGGAGATCTTCAAAGCGGCGGCATGCTACAGGTTCACCATGCAGTTACCCCTCAGACACATTTCCGCAAGCCTGCTCGTCTGTCTGGCCCTCTCCGGGCCCGCGGCAGCCGACGTGGGGATCGTCGCGATCGGGGATTTCGGCGTCGGCGGCGAGCGCGAGCGGAGCACCGGCGCAGCGGTCGAGCGCTTCCTCGGGCCACGGCCCGCAGACGCGCTCGTGACACTCGGCGACAACGACTACACCGAGCGCCCGATCGCCTTCCGCCGCAACTGGAGGGCGGCGTTCGGCTGGGCGGCGGACGACGGCCTGCTCGTGGCGGGCACGCTCGGAAACCACGACGTCCGCGTGGACGGCGGCCGCTACGAGTTCGGCCCGCTCGGCATGCCCGGCCGCTACTACCAGCGCCGCGTCGGCGACGTCTCCCTCTTCCTCCTCGACTCGAACAACATCGGCCCGGCTCAGCTCCGCTGGCTGAACGGGGCGCTCGGGCGGACGGACGCGGTGTGGAAGGTCGTCGCGTTCCACCACCCGCCCTTCAGCTGCGGCGGCTACCTCGGCGACGCGCGGGTACGGCGCACGCTCGTCCCGCTCTTCGAGCGCCACGACGTCGACCTGGTCCTCTCCGGCCACGACCACAACTACCAGCGCTTCAGGCGCGCGGGAGTGACGTACGTCGTGCACGGCGGCGGCGGCGCCCGCCTCTACCGGCTCAGGAGCTGCCCGCGCTGGTTTCCGCCGCGGCTCGCTGCCCGCAAGGTGCGCGGCTGGGTCTACCTGCGCGCGGCGCCGGACTCCCTCCGCGTGCGGGCGATCGGCCGCTGGGGCGGCGTGCAGGACGATCTCGTTCTATACCCCTAGCGGGTATACTGTGGGCGTGAGCGAGACCCATATCCTCCGCGTGCCGGGCATGTCCTGCGCACACTGCGTCGAGGCGGTCGAGGGCGAACTGGGCGCCGTCCCCGGCGTCGAGAGCGCCGCGGCCGACCTGGAGACGAAGCTCGTCACCGTGCGCGGCTCGGCCCTCGACGAGGCCTCGCTCCGCGCGGCGATCGCCGAGGCCGGCTACGAGGCCGAGTGACGGAGAGCGCCACCGTCCAGCTCGAGCTCGAAGGCATGACCTGCGCGGCGTGCGCGGGGCGGATCGAGCGCAGCCTCAACCGGCTCGACGGCGTCGAGGCGACCGTCAACTACGCGACCGAGCGGGCGGCCGTCTCCTACGACGACGAGCGGGTGGGCTTCGACGACCTCGTGCGCGCCGTCGAGGGCGCCGGCTACCGCGCCTCGCTGACGCGAACCGAGGGCGCAGGGTCGCGCCTCGGCCTGCGGCTCGCGGTCGCCGCCGCGCTCACCGTGCCGCTCGCGCTCGTCGCGATGGTGCCGCCCTTCCGCTTCGACGGCTGGGAGTGGCTCGCGCTCGCCCTCACGACGCCCGTGTGGGCCTGGGCCGGGTGGCCGTTCCACCGCGCCGCGCTGGCGAACCTGCGCCACGGCGCCGCCACGATGGACACGCTCATCTCGCTCGGCACGACGGCGGCGTTCGTCTGGTCGCTCGTGGCGCTCCTCGCGCTCGACGACGCGGAGGTCTACTTCGAGGTGGCAGGCGTCGTCACGACGCTGATCCTGCTCGGTCGCTGGCTCGAGGCGCGTGCGCGCCGCCGTTCGGGCGCCGCGCTCCGCGCCCTCCTCGAGCTCGGCGCGAAGGAGGCGCGCGTCGTCCGGGACGGGCTCGAGGTCGCCGTGCCCGTGGGGGAGCTCGCCGTCGGCGACGTCTTCGTCGTGCGTCCGGGCGAGAAGCTCGCCACCGACGGCGTCGTTCTGGAGGGCCGCTCCGCCATCGACCAGTCCATGCTCACCGGCGAGCCGGTGCCCGTCGACGTCGGGCCCGGCGACGAGGTCGCCGGCGCCACCGTCAACGCGTCCGGGCGCCTCGTCGTGCGCGCCACGCGGGTCGGCGCCGAGACGGCCTTAGCCCAGATCGCCCGCCTCGTCGCGGACGCCCAGGCAGGGAAGGCGCCCATCCAGCGCCTCGCCGACCGCGTCTCGGCCGTCTTCGTCCCGATCGTGATCGCGCTTTCGCTCGCCACCCTCCTAGGCTGGCTCCTACTCGACGGCGACGTCGCGGACGCCTTCACGGCCGCCGTCGCCGTGCTCATCATCGCGTGCCCGTGCGCGCTCGGGCTCGCCACGCCGACTGCGCTCATGGTCGGCACCGGCCGGGGGGCGCAGCTCGGCGTCCTCATCAAGGGCCCGGAGGTGCTCGAGCAGACGCGCCGCGCGACGACCGTCGTCCTCGACAAGACCGGCACGGTCACCGAGGGGCGCATGCGGCTCGTCGACGTCGTCCCGGCGAACGGGGCAACGCGCGCCGACGTCCTCCGCCTCGCGGGCGCCGTCGAGGACGCGAGCGAGCATCCGATCGCGCAGGCCGTCGCAGCCGCCGCGCGCGCCGAGCTCGGCGCGCTGCCACCGGTGGAGGAGTTCGAGAGCCGGCCCGGCCACGGTGTCGGCGGGCTCGTCGAGGGCCGTGCGGTCGAGGTCGGCCGCGGCGCCGACGGCATCACGGTCTCCTGGGACGGCCTTCCCCGGGCGACGCTCGTCGTCGCCGACACGGTCAAGCCGACGAGCGCCGAGGCCGTCGCCGCGCTGCGCGCCCTCGGGCTCACGCCCGTCCTCCTGACCGGGGACCGCGCCGAGACCGCCCGAGCCGTGGCCGCGGAGGTCGGCGTCGAGCGGGTCCTCGCGGGGGTCCTGCCCGGCGACAAGGCGGCCGAGGTACGGCGGCTCCAGGGCGACGGCGAGGTCGTGGCGATGGTGGGCGACGGCGTGAACGACGCGCCCGCGCTCGCCCAGGCCGACCTCGGCATCGCGATCGGCACCGGCACCGACGTCGCCATCGAGGCGAGCGATCTGACGCTCGTCTCCGGCGACCTGCGCGCCGCCGCGGACGCGATCCGCCTCTCGCGCCGCGTCCTCGGCACGATCAAGGGGAATCTCTTCTGGGCCTTCGCCTACAACGTCGCGGCGATCCCGCTCGCGGTCGCCGGGCTCCTGAACCCGATCGTGGCCGCGGCGGCCATGGCGGGCTCGAGCCTCTTCGTCGTCTCCAACTCGCTCCGGCTCCGCCGCTTCCGGAGCCCCAGGGAGGTGCGCACGTGACCCACGGCTACGTCCAGGACAAGGACGCGCTCGTCAAGCGCCTGCACCGGATCGAAGGCCAGGTGCGCGGAATCGAGCGCATGATCGAGGACGAGCGCTACTGCATCGACGTCCTCACGCAGATCGGCGCCGCGACGACCGCGCTCGACAGCCTCGCCTTCGAGATCCTCGACGACCACGTGAGCCACTGCGTCTCGGGCGCGCTCGCCTCCGGTGACGCGGCGGTCGCCGAGGAGAAGAGCCGCGAGCTCCTCGAGGCCGTGCAGCGCTTCGCGCGCACGCGGTAGTGCCTCCTCGGTGGAGTGGCACTAGTTGCCGAGGTACCTGACCGCCGCGAGCGCGGCCCTCGCGCTCTGGGTCGCGATCGGCTCGCGGGAGCTCTGGACGGGCATCCTCCCCGCGCTCGTCGTCCTCGTCCTCGCCACGGCCGACTACGGGCTCTGGCGCGCCCGCGGCCGGCCCTGGCACGACTGGACGGTGATTCTGCTCCTGCTCCCCGCCGTCCTCTCCGCGGTCTGGATCGCGGTCGGCGGCCTCGTCACCGGCATCGACCGGTCAGACGAGGCGCGGCTCCTCCTCGAGGTCGGCCCGGGCGTGGCCCTCACCGGCCTCCTCTGCACCTTGATCTCCTACCACGGCCACCATCACCCGGGCGAAGAGCCCAAGTAACACACTGTTACTTGGCGACTAGGAGCCGGGGCTCGGGGCGGGCCGCGTCTCCATCTCCTCCTCGTGGCCCTCGACGTGGACGTCCGGGAGCCAGCGGAGCCACGCGGGGAGGTACCAGTTCCAGCGGCCGAGGAGGGTCATCGTCGCCGGCACGACGACCGAGCGGATGATCGTCGCGTCGATCAGGAGTGCGACGGCGATGCCGAACCCCATCTGCTGGAACATGACGAGGTCGCCGCGGGCGAAGCCGGCGAAGACGGCGATGATAATGAGCGCCGCGCCCGTGATCAGGCGCGCCGTCGAGCCGACGCCGAAGGAGACCGCCTCGTCGTTGTCGCCGCACTGCGAGAACCGCTCTCGAATGCGACTGAGCAGGAACACCTGGTAGTCCATCGAGAGGCCGAAGAGGACGGCGAAGAGGAAGAGCGGCACCCAGGCCTCCACGAAGTCCACCTGCTGGAAGCCGAAGATCTCATTCCCCACGCCCTTCTCGAAGACGAGCACGAGCAGCCCGTACGCGGCCCCGACGGACAGGAGGTTCATGGCGATGGCCGTCGCCGGGACGACGACGGAGCGGAAGGCGATCGTCAGGAGCACGAAGCTGAGCCCGAGCACGAAGACGAAGACGATCGGCAGCCAGGCGTTCATGACGTCGTAGTAGTCGATGTCCTCGGCGGTGTCGCCGCCGACGAACGCCTCCGCCCCCGAGCCGGCGAACGCCTGCGGGATCACCTCCTCGCGGAGGTCGCGCACCGCCTCGACCGCCTCGGTCGAGACGGCGTCGCCGGCCACCGGCACGGTCACGAGCACGAGGTCGCCGTTCGGGCTCGTCTCCTCCGTCGGCTCCCCGAAGATCGGGCGGCCGGCCAGCTCCTCCTCGAGCCGCCCGACCGCGGTGCGCACCTCCGGGGAGCTCGCGTCGCCGTCCACGGCGATCTGCACGGGATCCGTCGTCTGCCCGGGGAACTCGCGGTTCAAGAGCTCGAACCCCTGCCTCGACTCGAAACGCTCCGGCAGCGTGCTGATCCCGGCCGTGCCCGTGTCGAGCGACAGGACCGGCACCGCGGCCGCGAGCAGGAGCGCGACCGCTGCGACGAGGCTCACGACGGGACGCCGCATGACGGCGTGGACGATCCGCCCCCAGAAGCGGCTCTCGGCGCCGGCCGTCGCCCGGCCGAAGAACGGGATCCGCACAGCGTTGACCCGGTCGCCGAGCAGGCTGAGCACGGCCGGCAGGAGCGTCAGCGCCGCGATCACCGAGACGATGCCGACGAGGATCGCGCCGGTTGCGAGGCTGCGCATGATCGTGTTGGGCACGAGCTCGAGGCCGGTCATCGCGAGCACGAAGGCAGCGCCGCTGAAGAGAACGGCCCGGCTCGCGGTCGCCCCGGCGGTCACGATCGCGTCGACCTTCTCGCGACCCTCCGCGCGCTCCTCGCGGAAGCGGCTGAGGATGAAGAGCGAGTAGTCGATCCCGAGCGCGAGCCCCATGCCGAAGATCATGTTCGTGACGAAGAGCGAGAGCTCGAACGCCTGCCCGACGAGCGCGGTGAGCGCGAGCGCGACGACGATCGAGAGCACGGCGAGGACGAGCGGGACGACTCCGGCCACGACCGTACCGAAGACGAGCAGGAGGACGATGAGCGCGGCGGGCGCTCCGAAGAAGAGCTCCCCGTTTTGCAGGTCCTCTTCCGAGAGCGTTCCGAAGTCCTCGTCGAGCGTGAGCTCGCCGGTGACCCCGGCCTCGAAGCCCGGCTCCGCATCGAGCGCCTGGACCGCCTCCACGAGCGGCTCGACCCTGTCCTCGCCGTCGAGGCCGAGCGCCACGAGCACGGCGGCCGCACGCCGGTCTTCCGTGACGAGCTCGTCGCCTCCCTCGTCGAACGGGGTCGTCACGCTCGTCGCTCCTGCGCCGCGGAGCTCGTCGGCGAGCACCTGGAGACGCTCCTGGACGGCCGGATCGTCGACCGTCCCCTCGTCGAGGCTCACGACGACGACCTCGGTCACCTGCCGCTCCTCGTCCTCGACCGTGGGACGGAAGCGCTCGAAGCGGAGCTCGTCGGCGCGCTTCGAGTCCGTGTCGCTCGTCACCTCCCCCTCGCTCGTCAGCACGTCGCCGAGCAGCGTCGCGACGAGCCCGAGCGAGAGGACGACGGTCGCGAGCCAGACGCCGACCGTGCGCCATGGATGCCGTGCGCAAGCCCCCGCGAGCGATTCGGTGGAGAGCCTCACAGACGGTTGACGCTAGCGGGCCGGAGCCGGGACGTCGAGAGCAATGCTTCCATGGCCTATCGAAACGGACCGGCTGAGGCACGAGAACTCATCGGCGGGGCGAGCAATCGCCACGCCGACGGTGCCTCCGGAGTCCGCACGCGGCGGCCCGCGGGCTGGTGCTAGCGGTTGGGCGTCTCGACGTCGGGATCGAGCTCGTCGGCGCGGCGAGCGTGCGCCTGGGCGGCCTCGCGCTCCGTCTGCGCCCGCTCGAGCTCGTCCTGCGCCGCCTGCTCGCGCTCGCGCGCGCGCAGGGACTGGAGCTCGGACTTCTCGCGGTGCTCGCCCGCCTCGACGCGACGCTCCTGGAGCTGGCGGTTGCGCGAGCGGCTGAGCGCCCAGAGCGCGACGCCGACGACGAGCACGGCCGCGACGGCGATCACGATGATGAGCCAGGTATCCATGCCGGGCATCTGCCCCGAGCCGCGAGTCGGCAAACGACACCGATGTAGAGTCCCGCGCGTGCTGGCGATCACCGCCGGAAGCTTCCGCCTCACCGCGCGCCTCGAGGAGGGGGCGGCGCCGCGGACGATCGCCGTCCTGCGCGGGCTCCTCCCCCTCTCGAGCCGGCTCGTGCAGGCGCGCTGGAGCGGTGAGTCCGCGTGGGTGCCGATGGGCTTCGAGCTCGAGCTCGGCCTCGGGCCCGAGAACGCGAACAGCTATCCGGCGGCCGGCGAGCTCCTCCTCTACCCGGGCGGCCTCTCCGAGGTGGAGATCCTCTTCCCCTACGGCGCGACGTGCTTCGCGAGCAAGATGGGCCAGCTCGCGGGGAACCACTTCGCGACGATCGAGGAGGGCCGCGAGCGGCTGCCGGAGCTCGGCCGGGTGGTGCTCTGGGAGGGCGCGCAGGACATCCTCTTCGAAGAGGTCTAGCCATTCGGGGGGTTCAGTGGGCGGCGGCCCGCTGCTTTCATTGCGGGCCGGACCACCACCAAGGAGGAATCTGTGGCAAGAAGCACCTTCGTAGGCCGGGCGGCCGCGGCTCTCGTCGTCGCGCTCGCGATGGCTGCGCCGGCGGCGGCGACGCCCGACCCCGGCGGGGTTCTCGTCGAAGGGCTCACCAATCCGCGTGGGATCGACGCCCTGGGCGGCCGCGGCATCCTCGTCGCGGAGTCCGGCAACGGCAAGATCACGCTCGTCCAGCCGCGGCGCAAGGGCGCTCCGCGCGTCTCGACGTTCGCGACGCTCCCGTTCAGCGAGGAGTCCGGCAACGGGCCGGTCGAGGTGGCGAGCAAGGGGCTCGCGAAGACGTGGGTTCTCATGAGCGGGCCGGCCGAAGCGAAGGGCGACCCGTTCGCCGAGCTCGTCCGGCTGAACCGCACGGGCAAGATCGACCTGTCCGTGGACATCGGGGCCTACCAGGAAGGCGACCCGGACCCCGACGACCAGGAGGACTTGCCCACCGAGTCGAACCCCAACGGGCTCGCGCTCCTGCCCGGGGGCGGCGTGCTCGTGGCCGACGCCGCGGCGAACGACCTGCTGAAGGTCGACACGGGCAAGCGGATCACCACCGTCGCGCGCTTCAAGCCGGAGTCGGCTCCGTGGCCGGACGGGCTGCCGTTCCCCGGCCCGCCGCCCGGCACGCCCGTGCTGGTCGAGGCGGTCCCGACCGCGGTCGCGATCGGCCCCGACGGCGCCTGGTACGTCTCGGAGCTGAAGGGCTTCCCGTTCCCGAAGAGCGCGTCGCGCATCTGGCGGATCGAGCCAGGCAGCACGAACGCGGTCTGCGACCCCGAGAGCCCGGACACCGGTCCGTGTCGCACGGTGGCGACCGGGTTCACGTCGGTCATCGACCTCGCCTTCGGACGTGACGGCACGATGTACGTCCTCGAGATCGTCAAGGAGGGGCTGCTGGACGTCGAGGTCTTCGGCGGGCCCCCGATCGGCGCCCTCTGGGCGGTGAAGGGCGGGACGAAGACGGAGCTCGCCCCCGGCGAGCTGCTGTTCCCGGGCGGCGTGGACGTGAACTACGACGGCACGCTGTACGTGACAACCGGCTCGGTGTTCGGCCCCGGCGCCGGCACCGTCGTCAGCGTCAAGCCGTAGCAACTGCGAGCGGCGGCCCTGCCACAGGGCGGGGCCGCCGCTCAGCCGAGCCTGATCGCGCCCTCGAGGAGCGCGCGGCCGACCACGGCTCCCTCGAGGCCGAGCGCGGCGAGGTCGTCGAGGTCCGCGTCCGACCGGATGCCTCCCGCCGCGAGCACCGGCAGCCCGGAACAGGAGCGCACGCGCTCCAGGAGAGCGAGGTCGGGGCCGGCCATCGTCCCGTCGCGCTCGATCGCCGTGCACAGGAGCCTGGGGACGCCCGCCTCGGCGCAGGCGGCCGCGAGGTCCTCCGGCGTCACGGCCGCTTCGCGCTCCCAGCCCGCGGCCGCGACCTTGCCGGCGCGTGCGTCCACCGCCACGACCAGCGCCTCGCCGAGCCCGGCGACGAGCTCCACGAGCGCGCGACGGCCCGGCAGGGCCGCAGTGCCGACG
>JBOHAK010000007.1:0-4174 GCA_050697795.1 Gaiellaceae bacterium | reverse complement strand
GAGAGCGTGTCCCAGCGCTGGTCGTCCGTGAGGACGATCACGACGTTCGGACGCGCCGCGTGCGCCGCGGGTGCGGGCGCGAGGAGCACGCCGGCGGCGAGCGCGAGCAGCACGAGACCCCGGATTCGCACGTCATAGCAGGCTAGCGGGCCACCCGGCCGGGGGCGGCCGCGAAATCGTCAGCGTTTCGTGAAGACGATCATCTGCTGGCCGCGCGGGTGGCCCCAGTCGCCGATCCGCTCCGGCTCGAGCCCGGTTCCGGCGGCGAGCGCGGCGAGTGCCGCGAAGTCGTAGCGGAAGATGGGGTCCTTGTCGTACGGGAGCTCCGAGCGGTCGACGCGGTCGGGGCCGTCCCCGGTGCGCTCGTTGTAGGTCGCGAAGAAGCGGCCGCCGGGCGCGAGCACCGGGGCCACGTTCCGGAGGCACAGCTCGATCGCCTCGGCCGGGATGTGGGTGAACACGGACTGGGCGACGGCGTAGTCGAAGTCGCGGCCGAGGCGTTCCACGGCGAAGTCGTCGATGCGCTCGAGCACGGGGCGCTTCTCCGTCAGGCCGTAGCGTGAGAGCTCGACCGTGCGACCGGCTTCGAGGCGCTCGCCGTTCCGGTCGATGCCGTAGTAGTGCCCGGTCTCCAGGTAGCGGATGAAGTGGATCCCGCCGCGGAGGCTGCCGCACCCCACGTCCAGCAGATAGTGCTCCGGCCGCAGGCCCTGGGCGACGAGGAAGTCGAGCTGGAGCTTCCCGAGCTCCTCCCAGAGCCCGCCGACGGCGCCCCGGTGCCAGTCCGGGTCCACGAAGCGGTACAGGCGCGGCGGCACCACGCGCTTGATCTTGCGCTTCATCCCCACGGGCAGCAGGGACCTCGCTATGTCGGAGGCCTTCGTCGCCACGACCTGGACGGGGAACGGTACTTGCTAGCAGGCGCGCCTCGCGTCGCCCGGATCCGCCGTGCAGACATCGGCGCCCGGGCCTCCGACGAGCACGTCTCCGCGACGGAAGTCCCGCGTGAAGAGCGTGTCGCGCCCCCCGTTGCCGAGGAGCGTGTCCGTTCCCGAACGGTCGAAGACGAAGTCGTTTCCTGCTCCTCCGCGGGAGACGTCGTTGCCCGGCCCGCCGAAGACGAGGTCGGCGCCCCCGCCTCCTTGAATGGAGTCGTTCCCGCGGCGGCCCCGGATCTCCTCGGCCGCGGCCGTCCCCACGATCGTGTTGGCACCGTTCGTGCCGAAGATGAGCGGGCCCCAGCTCAGCCGGAGCGGCCCGCCGTCCTCGCCGAGCGCCGCAACCTGGATCAGATAGGTGGTCCCCGAGTCCGCGTTCAGGAGCGGCACCCAGCTCGAGCAGCAGCCGCGGTCGGGGTCGTCGTCGTTCGCGATGACGAGCTCGAGGCTCTCGATGCTCGTGCCGGTGAAGACCGCGAGGGTGGTGTCGAAGGAGCTCCCGACGGTCGAGAGCTTGTACGTCCCGTCTGCCGGTGGCGTCCACGAGTACCAGACCGAAGCCTGGCCGAGGAAGTCCTCGCCCGGCTCGAGGGTGGCGCCGGCCGAGCTGTCGCCGGTCCGGGTGCCGGACGCGGCCGCGAGGGCGATGCGGTCGGCGAAGTTATCGTTCGGCGGCGCGAGGCGCCACGTGAGGAAGAAGCCTCCGACCTTCCCTCCGAACCCGTCGACCGCGACGTGGTAGACCTCCCCGGGCGTGGTGGCGAAGCTGACCGCGCTCCCGGTTCCCAGGCCCGGCGCGTCGTCGTTCGAGGCGACCTCCGTAAGCGCGCCGACCGCCACGCCGGTGTAGACGGCGAGCAGCGTGTCCACCTCGGTGAACCCCGTGGTGAAGGACACGTTCGGGACGCTCCCGTCCCCGGGAGCCGTCCACGCGAACCAGACGGAGCGGCCGCCGGCGTTCCCGGCGTGGTTCGGCTCGCCCACCTCCTTCGAGGCGGCGACGTTCGTTCCGCGGATCGTGCCCGCGGCCGGGTCGAAGCCGCTCAGGTCGGTCGCGGCCGCGAAGTCGTCGTTGGCGGGCGCCGCGGCGAGCGCTGCGGCCGGCAGGGCCAGCAGTACGGCGACGAGCAGAAGGAAGGTGCGCATGGAGCCTCCTCGGAGGGGTGCGCCCGACCGTAGACGTTCGGCGTCCGAGGTTCAAGAGCCGCGACGGCTCGCCCGATCCACGCGGCTACGATGGCTCCGGTGCCGCCCTTCCGCGTCTCGACCGCTTACCAGCCCACCGGCGACCAGCCGCAGGCGATCGCCGCGCTGGCCGAGTCCGTCGGGCACGGGGACCGCTTCCAGACGCTGCTCGGCGCGACCGGCACGGGCAAGACGGCGACGATGGCCTGGATCGCCGAGCAGGTCGGCAAGCCGACCCTCGTCATCGCCCACAACAAGACGCTCGCCGCGCAGCTCTGCAACGAGTTCCGTGAGTTCCTGCCGGACAACGCGGTCGAGTACTTCGTCTCCTACTACGACTACTACCAGCCGGAGGCGTACGTCCCGCAGGCCGACCTCTACATCGAGAAAGACGCCTCCATCAACGACGACATCGACCGCCTGCGCCACGCGGCGACGGCGGCGCTCCTGGCGCGCAAGGACGTCCTCATCGTCGCCTCCGTCTCCTGCATCTACGGCATCGGCTCGCCGGTGGAGTACGAGGAGAAGACGGTGGTCGTCGGGCTCGGCTTCGAGATCGACCGCGACGTCATGCTGCGCAAGCTGGTCGACATCCAGTACGCGCGCAACGACTCCTTCCTCGGGCGCGGGCGCTTCCGGGTCCGCGGCGACGTCGTCGAGGTCCAGCCGGCGCACATGGAGTCCGCCTACCGCATCTCCTTCTTCGGCGACGAGGTCGAGCAGATCACGCACTTCGACCCGCTCTCGGGCGAGATCTACGCCCGCCTGGAGCACCTGGCGATCTTCCCCGCCACGCAGTACGTCACCTCGCGGGAGACGATCGAGCGCGCCGTCCACGAGATCCGCCACGAGCTCGAGGAGCAGGTGAAGCTCTTCGAGTCGCAGGGGAAGCTGCTCGAGGCGCACCGCATCCGGCAGCGGACCGAGTACGACCTCGAGATGCTCCAGGAGCTCGGCTACTGCAACGGGATCGAGAACTACTCGCGCATCCTCGACGGCCGGGCCGCCGGGACGGCGCCGCACACGCTCATCGACTTCTTCGGCGACGAGTTCCTCGTCATGATCGACGAGTCGCACCAGACCGTCCCGCAGATCGGCGGCATGTACGAGGGCGACCGCTCCCGCAAGGAGACGCTCGTCGAGCACGGCTTCCGACTCCCGTCGGCGCTCGACAACCGGCCCCTCCGCTTCGACGAGTTCCTCGAGCGTGTGCCCCAGCTCCTCTTCGTCTCGGCGACCCCGGGGCCGTTCGAGCTCCGCAACTCCACGAACGTCGCCGAGCAGATTATCCGCCCGACGGGCGTCGTCGACCCCGAGGTGGAGCTCCGCCCCACGAAGAACCAGATCGACGATCTCCTGAACGAGATCCGGCGGCGCGAGGAGGCAGGGGAGCGCGTCCTGGTGACGACGCTGACGAAGAAGATGGCGGAGGACCTGACCGACTACCTGCTCGAGTCGGGCGTGCGCACGCGCTACCTCCACTCCGAGGTCGACACGCTCGAGCGCATCAAGATCATCCGCGAGCTGCGCCTCGGCGAGTACGACGTCCTCGTCGGCGTGAACCTCCTGCGCGAGGGGCTCGACCTGCCGGAGGTCTCGCTCGTCGCGATCCTCGACGCCGACAAGGAAGGCTTCCTGCGCGGCCAGACGGCGCTCATCCAGACGATCGGGCGCGCCGCGCGGAACGTGAACGGCAAGGTCGTCATGTACGCCGACAAGATGACCGAGGCCATCAAGGGGGCGCTCGACGAGACGGGCAGGCGGCGCGACATCCAGCTGGCCTACAACGAGGAGCACGGGATCACGCCGGAGTCGATCATCAAGGGCGTCTCTGACATCGCCGAGTTCCTGGCCCTCGAGTCACCGACGGTGCCGAAGGGCAGCCGCCGGCGACGGGCTCAGAAGGTCGACGCAATGCCGCCGAGCGAGATCCAGAAGCTGATCGTGACGCTCGAGGAGGAGATGTTCGCGGCAGCGGACGATCTCCGCTTCGAGTACGCCGCGAAGCTCCGGGACGAGATCAAGGAGCTCCGGCGCGAGCTCCAGGCCGC
>JBOHAK010000006.1:0-6191 GCA_050697795.1 Gaiellaceae bacterium | reverse complement strand
CCCTCGGTGAACTCGAGCTCGAGGCCGAAGGTCTGGCCCTCCTCGACGTTCACGACGCCGTCCTTGCCGACCTTCTCGATCGCGTCCGCGATCACGTCGCCGATCTCGCGCTCGCGCGACGAGATGCTGGCGACACGGGCGATGTCCTCCTTGCCCGAGATCTCCTTGGACTGCTTCTTCAGGTCCTCGACGACGACCTCGACCGCGCCTTCGATGCCGCGCTTGAGGCCCATCGGGTTGGCGCCGGCCGCGACGTTCTTGAGGCCCTCGCGGACGATCGCCTGGGCGAGCACCGTCGCGGTCGTCGTGCCGTCGCCGGCGACGTCGTTGGTCGCCGTAGCGACCTCGCGGACGAGCTGCGCGCCCTGGTTCTCGAAGACGTCCTCGAGCTCGATCTCGCGCGCGATCGTTACGCCGTCGTTCGTGATGGTGGGCGCGCCGAACTTCTTGTCGAGCACGACGTAGCGCCCCTTCGGGCCAAGGGTGACCTTGACCGCGTCAGCGAGGACGTTGACGCCGCGCTCGAGCGCGCGCCGGGCATCCTCGTTGAAGAGAAGCTCCTTGTGAGCCATCTACTTCCTCCGTTTCGCTGTGTGCGACGGACGGCGGCCGCTAGGCGGCAGCGCCGGCCATCTCCTTCTTCTTCGACTTCTTGGCCGTCTCGGCGACGACCTTGGCGAGCACGTCCGACTCGCGCAGGATCAGGTAGTCGTCGGCGCCCAGCTTGATCTCGGTCCCGCCGTACTTCGAGAAGATGATCTCGTCGCCGGGCTCGAGGTCCATGGCGATGTACTCGCCGTCCTCGTCCCGCGGGCCCGGGCCGACGGCCAGGACGCGGCCGCGCTGCGGCTTCTCCTTGGCCGTGTCGGGAAGGACGATGCCGCTGACGGTCGTCTCCTCCTCCTCGAGCGCCTCGACGATCAGGCGATCGCCCAGTGGCTGAAGGTTCATCCAGCACTCCTCCTTACAAGTGACTTCGTGGCTGGCACTCCGGTCTCCTGAGTGCCAGGGGCCATGCTAGCGAATTCCGGCCGGCGAGATCAAGAACTCTCTGGCACTCTGGCCAGAGGAGTGCCAAAAAGGCGCCGTCCGCGCGAGACGGTGAGGAAGGTGAGCCCGCAGACGAGCGCCATGAGCGCGTACGGGAGGGCGTCTCCGGCGACATCCGCCAGGGCGCCTCCGAGTGACGGGCCGACCGAGTTCCCGCCGCCCCAGGCGGCGTTCATGAGGCCGAAGCCGATGCCCTGGGCGAGCCCGATCCGCTCGGCGGCGTCCGAGAGGAGCGCCATCGCGGGCGCCCAGAAGGCGCCGAAGACGATCGACGCGCAGACGACGAGCGGAGCGAGTGCGGCCGGTCGGTCGGCGAGCGCCAGGGCAGTCACGACGAAGACGGAGGCGCCGAGCGCGACGCGCAGCGGCAGCAGGCGGCCGCGGCGGTCGGAGAAGCGGCCGAGCAGCGGCGCGACGACCATCTCCACGGCGGCGGCGGCGATGAAGACCGCGGCGATGGCAGCCGCGCTCCAGCCCGCGTCCCCGAGCTCGAGCGGGACGAGCACGGAGACCAGGCCGAAGAGGAGCGCCGGCAGGACCATGAGCCAGAGCGCTGCGAGCATGAGCGGCGCGCGGAGCGCCGTCAGGATCATCCGGGCGGGCTGCGGCTCGGCGTCCACGGGCGGCGTGCGGAGCGCCCAGGCGACGAGCAGGAGCGAGACGCCGCTCACCCCGAGGAAGACCGGCCGCGCGCCGGCCGCCTCGGCGAGCGCGCCCAGCGCCGGTCCGAGGAGGGCGCCGAAGATCGCCGCCCCGATCGCCGTGCCGAGCATCTCGCCGCGACGCGAGCGCGGCGTCCCCGCCACGAGCCAGGCGAGCGCGCCCGCCCAGGAGAGCGCGCTCCCGAAGCCCTGGGCGAGGCGGGCGAAGCCGAGCGTCCAGGGATCCCCGGCGAAGCCGAACACGACGCTCGCGCACGCCATCAGGAGGAGTCCCGCGACGACGGCGCGCCGCGGGCCGAAGCGCGACGCCGCCAGCCCGCCGGGCAGAGCGCCGATGAGCGCGCCCGCGGCGTAGGCGCCGACGAGGAGCCCCGCCTGCCCCTTCGACAGCCCGAACTCGTCCGCGTAGTGCGGCAGGAGGGGCACGAGGGCGGCGTAGAGCATGGTGTCCGCGAGCGTGATCGCGCAGACGAGGAGGAGGAGCCGGCGCACGGGTCGGACGATACCGCCGGGCCGGCGGCCGTCCGTCAGATCAAGCGGCTCGCTACGATCGCCGCGTGAGCGGCTCGTGAGGCGCGAGTTCTCGGCCGGCGGGGTGATCGTCCGGCGCCTGCGAGGCGGTTGGCACCTCGCCGCCATCACGCCGGGCGGGAAGACCGACGTCTGGGCGCTTCCGAAGGGTCTGGTCGGCGACGGCGAGCGCCCCGAGGAGACGGCCGCGCGCGAGGTGAGAGAGGAGACGGGCCTCGAGGGCAGCCTCGTCGGGAAGCTCGGCGACGTCCGCTACGTCTACACCTGGAAGGGCGAGCGGGTTTTCAAGGTGGTGAGCTTCTTCCTCTTCCGCTACCGCCGCGGCCGCCTCGGAGACATTCCGCCCGCGCTGGCCTTCGAGGTCGACGCCACGCGTTGGCTCCCGCTCGGAGAGGCTCCGCGGCTCCTCGCGTACCGGGGGGAGCGCGAGATGGCCGAGAAGGCCGGGGAAGCCCTCGGGGCGGAGGCCGTATGATGGGGCGGCTCTCAGCCTCCCTCCCCGGCCCGATGTACGCCCTCAACTTCTACTCGCCGATCGTCGCCGACCAGCTGCGGAGCCGACGGAAGACCGCGACGATCCGCCTCGGCGACAAGGCCGGCAAGTACAAGAAGGGAATGGTCGTGCAGGTGCTCGTCGGCCTCCGCTACGGGCCGCGGAAGAAGATCTTCGACGCCGTGATCGACAAGGTCGAGGTCAAGCGGCTCGCCGACTGCTCGCCGCGCGAGCTCGAGAAGGACAACCCGGAGATCCGCCGCGCCGAGGAGATGGCGACCTTCCTCGGGCAGCTCTACAACCGGGACGTGACCGAGGAGAACACGGTCACGATCATCCACTTCTCCGAGATCTCCTAGGTCGGGCGCCTCGCCGGCTTGCGGATCGGGACGCCGAAGGCCTCGGGCGGGCGCAGCTCCGCCTCGCACTCCTCGCAGGCGACGGCAAAGGCCGAGGCGATCCTCGCGTCGCAGCCGGGGCACCGCGCCCGGAGCTCGGCGCCGCACGCCGGGCAGCGCGTCGGCAGCTCCGCTTCGAGCTCCTCGAAGTAGCGCTGCACGTGCCCGCACCCGAGGCAGAACGCGACCCAGTCGCCGAGCGTCCTGCGACGCTCCTCCCGCAGCCAGTCCGAGGCGCGGCCCATGCGTGCACCCTATCCATGTGTTGGGCGCCCCAGCCGCTAGAGTGCGAACGCGGATGGCGATCGCCAGGGAAGCAGAACCGGTCGGCTCGCTGACGGAGGTGAAGGAGTTCGGCCTCGACAGCGAGGACCTCCTCGGCATCTACCGCCATCTCCTCGTGACACGCGGCGTCGAGGAGCGGGGCCACATCCTCTACAAGCAGGGGAAGATCCCCGGAAGCTTCTACACCGGGCGCGGGAACGAGGCCGCCGCCGTCGGCGTGGCGACCGCCATGGGCCCCGAAGACGTCGGCACGCCGCTCCACCGCGACATGGGCGTCCACATCGTCCGCGGGGTCGAGCCCTGGCGAATCTTCGCGCAGTACATGGGCCGCGCGGACGGGCCGACGAAAGGCAAGGACGGGAACGTCCACATGGCCGACGACCGGCTCGGGCTGATCGCCATGGTGAGCCACCTGCCGGCGATGCTGCCCGTCGCGGTCGGCTGCGCGCTCGCCTTCCGGATCCGCGAGGAGAA
Source organism: Gaiellaceae bacterium (assembly GCA_050697795.1). Classification (GTDB taxonomy): domain Bacteria; phylum Actinomycetota; class Thermoleophilia; order Gaiellales; family Gaiellaceae; genus JAIBJN01. Next base: position 2,298 of record JBOHAK010000006.1, on the reverse strand, counting down.
GCGCGTCGCGGTCGGCTGGTTCGGGGAGGGCGCCTCGGCACGGGGCGACACCCACGAGTCGATGAACATGGCGGGCGTCCGCCGCCTCCCCGTCGTCTTCGTCTGCGACAACAACCAGTGGGCCTACTCGACGCCCACGCACCTCGAGTACGCGTGCGAGCACCTCGCCGACCGCGCGAAGGCCTACGGCTTCGAGGGTGTCGTCGTCGACGGCACCGACGTGCTCGCCGTCCACCGCGAGGCGCGGCGCGCGATCGAGAAGGCGCGCGAGGGCGGCGGCCCGACGCTGATCGAGTGCCTCACGCTCCGCATGGAGGGGCACGCCGTCCACGACGACGCGTTCTACGTCCCCAAGGAGATGTTCGAGGAGTGGGCGAAGCGCGACCCGCTCGAGCGCTACCGCTCCTGGCTCCGCGAGAACGCCGACTTCACCGACGAGCAGGAGGACGAGATCCGCGCGGAGGTCAAGAAGCTCCTGAACGACGCGATCAAGCGCGCGGACGAGAGCCCGCTGCCGGAGGTCTCCACGCTCCTCGACGGCGTCTTCGCGACGCCCGAGGACCTCGACACCCCGCACCACAAGTAAGTGCCCCTCCAGGCAATAGCGACCATCACTTCTGCCCCGCGATCACGCGGCGCAGAAGCGGGGCACCATCACCTGGAGAGGCACTGATGGCCGAGAAGACGTACCTGCAGGCGATCTCCGACGGGCTCCGCCAGGAGATGCGCCGCGACAAGCGCGTCTACGTGATCGGCGAGGACGTCGGCGTCTACGGCGGCGCCTTCAAGGTGACGCAGGGCTTCCAGGAGGAGTTCGGGCCCTGGCGCGTCGTCGACGCGCCGCTCTCCGAGACGGCCATCGTCGGCAGCTGCACGGGCGCCGCGATCATGGGCATGCGGCCGGTCGCGGAGATGCAGTTCGCGGACTTCGTCTCGTGCGCGTGGGACCAGCTCGTCACGGTGGCGGCCAAGCAGCGTTATCGCGCGGGCACCGCGGTGCCGATCGTCGTCCGCTGCCCTTCGGGCGGCGGCTTCTCCGGCGGGCCGTTCCACTCCCAGAACCCGGAGTCGAGCTTCGCGCACATCCCCGGCCTCAAGGTCGTCTGCCCGGCGACGCCCGAGGACGCCAAGGGTCTCATCGTGACGGCGATCGAGGACCCGAACCCGGTCCTCTACTTCGAGCACAAGCACCTCTACCGGCGCATCAAGGCGGACGTGCCGGACGAGCGCTACACGACGCCCTTCGGGGAGGCGCGCCTCCACCGCGAGGGCGACGACGTCACGGTCGTGACATGGGGCGCCATGGTGTACACGGCCTCCGAGGCCGCCGACAAGGTCGCCGCGGAAGACGGCGTCTCGACGGAGATCCTCGACCTCCGCACGATCATCCCGTGGGACCGCAAGGCGGTGCTCGCGTCCGTGGAGAAGACGTCCAAGGTGATCGTCCTGCACGAGGACACGCTCACCGGCGGCTTCGGCGCCGAGATCGTCGCGACGATCGCCGCGGAGGCCTTCGAGCACCTCGACGCGCCGGTCAAGCGCATCGCCGCACCCGACGCGCCGGTGCCGTTCTCGCCGCCGCTCGAGAAGGCGTTCATCCCACAGGTGGACGACGTCGTCGCGGGCTTGAAGGAGCTCGCCGCCTACTGATGGCCACCGGAACGCTTGTCGACGTCGTCATGCCGCAGATGGGCGTCTCGGTCGCCGAGGGGACGATCACGAAGTGGGTGAAGTCCGAGGGCGAGGCGATCGAAGCCGACGAGACGCTGCTCGAGATCTCGACCGACAAGGTCGACACGGAGGTGCCGAGCCCCGCCTCGGGCGTCGTCCAGCAGATCATCGTGCAGGAGGGCGAGACCGTCGCGGTCGGCACGAAGCTCGCCGTCATCGCGCCCGAGGGCGCGGAGGCGGCTGCACCCGCCGAGGCCCCGCCGGCGCCCGAGGAGGCGCCCGCCGCCGAGGAGGCGCCGCCCGAGCCCGCCACGCAGGAGGCGGCCGCCGAGGCCGACGCCGCGTCGAGCGCCGAAGGCGAGGCGGCGCCGGCTGTCGCGCCCGCGCCTCCGGCCGAGGCCGAGCCGGCCGCACCCGCCGCACCCGCCGACGGCCAGGCGGAAGGCGCGCGGTTCGTCTCTCCGGTCGTGGCCCGCATCGCCGCCGAGCACGACGTGGACGTCTCGCAGGTGCCCGGCACCGGGCGAGGCGGCCGCGTGACGAAGAAGGACATCCTCGGCTTCATCGAGTCGGGAGCGGCAGCGCAGGCCCCAGCCGCACCGGCTGCCCCGGCCCCCGCCGAGCCCG
>JBOHAK010000005.1:0-3468 GCA_050697795.1 Gaiellaceae bacterium | reverse complement strand
TGGCCGCACCGAGCGGCGCGAGCTCGCGCGGGAGTTCGGGGCCGAGCCGGGCGACGGCCGGGGGGCCGACGTCGTGATCGAGGCGGTGGGCACCGCCGAGGCCTGGCGCGACGCCCTCGAGCTCGTCCGCCCGGGTGGCACGGTCGTCTTCTTCGGCGGCCGCGAGGTCGCCGTGGACACGTTCCGGCTCCACTACGAGGAGCTGACCCTTCGCGGCGCCTTCCACCACACGCCGCGCCACGTCCGCGCCTCGCTCGCCTTCCTGGCGAGCGGCGCGCACCCGTGGGAGCGGCTCGTCACGCACCGCGTCGGGCTCGAGGGCGTCGCCGGGCTCTTCGCCGACCCACCGCCCAACCTGCTGAAGGCCGCCGTCCTGCCCTAGGCCCGCCGGACGAGCGTCACGCCGTCACGCACCGTGAGCATGACGGCGACCACGCCGGGATCGGCGGCGATGCGGTCGTTGAGCGCCGTGATCGCGGCGGTCTCCGGCGAGTCGTCCGGGTCGACGACGCGGCCCGACCAGAGCGTGTTGTCGACCACCATGAGGCCGCCCTCGGTGAGGCGCGGGAGCAGCGCGTCGTAGTACGCGGGGTAGTTGGGCTTGTCGGCGTCGATGAAGACGAGGTCGAAGTCTCCCTCGAGCCGGGCGATCGTCTCGAGCGCCGGGCCGACGTGGATCGTGATGCGGTCGGCCAGACCGGCCTCCTCGTGATAGCGGCGGGCCACGTCCGCGTGCGCCGGCTCCACCTCGCACGTGTCGATGTGACCGCCGGGCGGCAGCGCGCCCGCCATGGAGAGAGAGGAATAGCCGCTGTACGTGCCCAGCTCGAGGACGCGCTTCGGCCGGAGCGCGAAGACGAGGAACTCGAGCAGGCGCCCCTCGATCGGCCCGGTCAGCATCTGCGGCGTGCTCAGCTCGGCCTGGGTCTGCTCGGCGAGCCGGCGGAGCAGGTCGGAGGGCGCCGTCGCGTGCTCCTCGGCGTAGCGCTCGATCTCCTCGGAGACGAGGAAGCTCAGTGCCCGGTCCTCGTGACGCGCGACCCGCCCACGATCGCGTCGCGGCCGTCCCGGAAGCGCACCCACGCCTTGCCGCCGCCGTCGTAGTCGCGGCCCCAGACGACGAGGGTCGCGCCGGCGCCGCTCACGTGGCAGCGCTCCGTCCCCTCGGGGTCGACGCCGCGCCAGACGCGGATGAAGGGGTTGGCGTCCCACTCGCGGCCGATCGTCGTCTCCTCGCTGTGACCGGGGAAGACGACTATCTCGTGCGAGAGGCCCATGAGGACGTCCATGATCGACCGCCGCAGGTCGTCGAAGGCCTCCTGCGTGCCGCCCACGGAGCCCGCGAAGAGCGTGTCGCCGCTGAAGACGAGCTCGTCCCCGCAGACGAAGGCGAGCATGCCGCGCGTGTGCCCCGGCGTCCGGAGCGCCTGGATCTGCAGGTCGCCCGTCTCGACCACCTCGCCGTGCCCCAGCGGCTCCGCGCCCTCGATTCCCTCGTCGGAGGCGGCGACGACGCGCAGGCCGAAGCGCTTCTCGAGCAGGCGGTGGTTGGCCACGTGGTCCTCGTGCGCGTGCGTCGTGAGGAGATGCGTCGGATGCACTTCGAGCCGGTCGACGGCCGCGAGGAGCGGCTCGACCGGCGCGCCCGAGTCCACGAAGACCGCCGTGCCGCCGGAGTGATCCGCGACGAGATAGGCGTTCGAGAGCCACTGCGGATCCATGCTCCGTTCGACAATCACGGCGGCGGGTAGCATGCCAGCCGGAACCCGGACTGGGAGGACGCATCGCATGGCCGGCCTCATGAGCCGCACCTCGACCGTCGTGAAGGCGTGGATCTCGAAGCTGCTCGACCGCGCCGAGGACCCGTCGGTCACGCTCGACTATTCGTACGAGAAGCAGCTTCAGATGCTGCAGAACGTCAAGCGGGGCGTCGCCGACGTCGTCACGGCGAAGAAGCGCCTCGAGCTCCAGACGAGCAAGCTCGAGACCGAGCTGCCGAAGCTGGACGACCAGGCACGCAAGGCGATCGCGGCGGGGCGCGAGGACCTCGCGCGCGCGGCGCTCGAGCGCAAGGCCTTCGCCCAGCAGCAGCTCCAGGGCCTCGACCAGCAGATCTCCGGCCTCGAGGCGCAGCAGGAGAAGCTGATCGCGAACGAGAAGCGGCTCTCGGCCAAGATCGAGGCCTTCCGCAGCCAGAAGGAGGTCATCAAGGCGCAGTACTCGGCCGCCGAGGCGCAGGTGCGCATCACCGAAGCGGCAACCGGGATCGGCGAGGAGATGGCCGACACCGGGCTCGCGATCCAGCGTGCCCAGGACAAGACCGAGGACATGCAGGCGCGGGCGGCTGCCGTCGACGAGCTCGTCGAGTCCGGCGCGCTCGAGGACTTCACAACCGGCGAGACCTCGCTCGACCGCGAGCTGGCGCAGATCTCGGCTCAGAGCCAGGTGGACGACGAGCTGGCGAAGCTCAAGGGCGAGCTCGCAGCGGGCGGCGCGAAGAAGGAGCTGGAGCAGTGATCGTCAGGCTGATGGGCGAGGGCCAGTTCCGCGTCGACGACGACCTGCTGTCGAAGCTGAACGAGCTGGACGAAAAGGCCCAGACTGCCGCGGATGCAGGCGACGAGCCCGAGCTCGACCGCGTTCTCGACGAGATGTGGAGCCTCGTCCAGGCCGACGGGGAGCGGCTCGGCGACGACGACCTGCACCCCTCGGACGTCCTCATCCCGCCGAGCGACCTGACCCTGGAGGAGACGAAGCGTCTCTTCTCGGATCAGGGGCTCATCCCGGACATCCCGAGCTAGTCGCGCTCCCACGAGAGCGGCCAGGGGTTCGCCCGGCACGGGGCGACGCCCTTGGTCTGCTGCATCATCACCGGCGCCTTCGCGCCGATCGCCGTGCATGACCGGTGGCCGTGCCCGAGCAGGTGTCCCACCTCGTGGTTGACGAGGTAACGGCGGTAGCGCTCGACGTAGCGGTACGCACTGGCGCCCTGGCGCCAGCGCATGAGGTTGAGGACGGCGCGCCCACCGTTCGCGCAGGAGTAGATGCCGTTGGTGAGGTAGGGCGAGCACAACCGGTCGGTCGTGCCCGGCGAGGCCAGCGTGACGCGGAAGTCCACCGGCCCCGACGAGACTCGGCGGAAGGAGACGCGGCCGGTTCCGCCCCAGCTGCGGGGGTGGCCGAGGATGGCGTGCACGAGCCGGGCGAACTCGAGCCGCGCGATGACGATGCCCGCCTCGACCTCGACCATGTACCGGAGCACGGGGCCGCTGCCGGTGCGCGGGTCACCGCCGCGCACGACCAGGAGCGGACGCTGCCGGCCCGGCGGCCAGGCGGGCTGCGCCGCGCGCTGGGACGCCGGAGACCCGACCACCTCTGCGTCCAGGGAAGGAGCGAGGCGGGCCTCGGCGTCCGAGGCGAGTAGCGCGGCGAGTGCCGCAAGCACAAGGGCGGCGCGCACCCGGGGGA
>JBOHAK010000004.1:0-2701 GCA_050697795.1 Gaiellaceae bacterium | reverse complement strand
GCGCTACTGGCGCCGCCTCGATCCGGAGCGATCGATGATCGCGAGCTCGATCTTCTTCGGCCTCGTCGCGTACCTCGCGAGCGCGGCATTCCTCCATCTCTCCTACCAGCGCTACTTCTGGATCGTGCTCGCGCTGGCGAGCTCGGCCGTCTGGGCGCTGCGGAGGGACCAGGCGGAGTTGCGGGCGGACCAGGCGGAGGGCGCGGCCCGCTGACGTCGGCGCGGTGCCGGGGAGATGAAGCCGAACGTCCTCATTCTCGTCGTCGACTCGCTTCGCGCCGATCGCGTCCTGGACGGCCCGCGGAGCTGCCGGACGCCCAACCTGGATGCGTTCCGCGCGTCGGGGACCACGTTCACGCAGGCGTACTCGGTCGCCTCGATGACGAACGTCTGCGTCGCGAGCATGCTGACGGGGACGTATCCCTTCGTCCACGGCGTCCACTCGCTGGCGGGGACGCGTCTGCGCGCGGACCTTCCGACGCTCGCCGAGCTCTTCAAGGCGAACGGCTACCGCACGTGGGCCGAGATGACCGGCCCGCTCGAGGCGTTCACCGGCCTCGACCGCGGCTTCGACGAGTACCGCTACCGCGGCTACACGGAGTGGCTCGACACGCGGTTCGGCGCCGAGCTCGCCGCGCGCCTCGAGCGCGGCCCCCGCCCGTGGCTCGGGTACGTGCACCTGTGGGAGGTCCACTATCCGCGCCGGATCACGCGACCCTACAACCGCTCCCGCCACGGGGAGCTCCTCTACGACCGCGCGGTCTCGTCGCTCGACAACCAGCTCGGGCGGCTGCTCGGCAGCGTCCCCGACGACACCCTCGTCGTCCTGACCTCCGATCACGGCGAGTACCTCCCCCAGTCCAGGAGGGACGAGCTGGTGACCCGGCTCAAGGGGCCGGCGGCCTGGCTCAAGCGGAACGTGCCGGGCGCCAAGCGGCTGCGGCGGAGGCTCCTGCCGCTGCTCGTCGGAGAGACGCGGACCGGGGCAGCGGCCGGCGCCGAGCGCTACCGCGCCTGGCTGGGCCACGGGTTCCACGTCTTCGAGCCGCTCGTGCACGTTCCCCTGCTCATGCGCGGGCCCGGTCTCCCCGCGGGCGGCACGAGCATCTCCACCCTCGTGAGCCACGTCGATCTCTTCCTCACGCTCGCCTCCGTCGTCGAGCTCGACGGAGGCGGGTCCTCGTACCTGAGCGGGCTCGACCTGACGAGCCTCCTCCGGGACGGCTCCGCGCCGCCGAGGGACGGCGTGTACCTGCAGGCGAGCGGCGCCCGGAAGATGAGCCGGCCCGACCAGTGGCTGGCCGGGCTCAGGACCGACCGCTACAAGTACGCGCGCGGCATGCACAACGACGGCCTTCCGGAGGAGCTCTACGACCTCGAGCACGACCCGGACGAGCGCGAGAACCTCGCCGCCGCCCGGCCCGACGTCGCCGCCGAGCTGCGGACGCGCCTGAGCGGGCTGATGCAGACCGATGCTCCGGAAGCCTCCGCCGTGGAGACCGCGTACACCCCGGAGGAGGAAGAGCTGCTCGAGGCACGGCTGCGGGAGCTCGGGTACCTGGATTAGGCGCGCTGCTCGGACCGTCTGCTTGACACGCGCCGGTCGCCCTGTTATCCCAAGGCCGGTGAGTGCGGCCCTCCCGCGAGCCGAGTGCTTGGCGCCAGTCCGTCTGCGCGCCGCGCTGTGGGTCGTCCTGCTGGCCGGCCTGCTCGCGGCCTTCACCCTTCCCGCACAGGCGACCGCGGCACCGGGCGACATCGGGTTCGAGGGCCCCTCGTCGGTCGGCTCGGGCTCGGCTCCCACGGGCTCCAAGCCGGAGAGCAAGCTCTGGTGGAACGACGGGTCCTGGTGGGCGAGCATGTGGGACCCCGCGAGCGCGGACTTCCACATCTTCAAGCTCAACACGGGCACGCAGACGTGGAGCGACACGGGCGTCGCGATCGACGACCGCTCCGGCACCCGGGCCGACGTGCTCTGGGACGGGGCGAGCGGGAAGCTCTACGTGGCGTCCCACCGCTTCTCCGAGTCGCCTGCGTCGGGCTATCCGGCCCGGCTCTACCGCTTCAGCTACAACGCCGCGACCGACACGTATACGCGCGACGCGGGCTTCCCGGTGCAGATCAGCAACTTCAGGACCGAGACGCTCGTGATCGACAAGGACTCCACCGGGCAGCTCTGGGCCACGTGGGTGCAAGGCGGCCGGGTCTGGGTCAGCGCGACGGTCTGCAGCCCGGCGTGCAACGACGCCGCCTGGGGCACCCCCTTCGCCGTCTCTTCCACCAACGTCAAGACCGACGACATCTCCTCGCTGATCGCCTTCGGTGGGAACAAGATCGGCGTCATGTGGAGCGACCAGAACACGGCGACCGACTTCTTCGCCGTGCACTCCGATGCTCAGCCCGACAACGTATGGACGATCGAGACGGCTCTGAAGGGGCCGGGGCTCGCGGACGACCACATCAACCTGAAGACGGACTCGAGCGGCCGCGTCTACGCCGCCGTGAAGACGTCGAAGACCAGCAACCCCGACCCGCTCATCATGCTCCTCGTCCGCTCCTCCGCCGGGACGTGGTCGAGCCACGTGTTCGGCCTCGAGCAGGACAACCACACGCGGCCGATCGTCGAGATCGACGAGGAGCACGGCATCCTGCACATGTTCGCCACCTCCTCGGGGTCGGGCGGCTCGATCATGGAGAAGAC
>JBOHAK010000003.1:0-4734 GCA_050697795.1 Gaiellaceae bacterium | reverse complement strand
CTTCAGCGTCGCGCTCGTCGAGCAGCCCTACCGTGTTGCCGGGCGACGCTCCCCCGCACCGGCGCACCAGCTCGACGCCGCCTGGACCGCGGTGATCAGCCACCTCCGCGACAACGAGCTGCGCGGGTTACCTGTAGTCGTGGGCGGTCGATCCTCGGGTGCGCGGGTGGCATGCCGAACCGCAGAGGCGACAGGAGCCGTCGGGGTGCTCTGCCTCGCGTTCCCGCTGCAGCCGCGGCGCCGCTCGGGGGAGCCGCCGCCGAGCCGTCTGCCCGAGCTGGACCAGGTGACGGTTCCAACGCTCGTCGTCCTGGGCGAGCGAGACCAGTTCGGGATGCCGCCTGCGGCGGAGCACCGCACGGTGGCGCGGGTTCCCGGTGACCACAGCCTGAGAACCGACCTCCAGGCGGTGGGTGCCGCGGTCCGAGCCTGGCTTCAAGTCGTTCGACCGTAACCTCGGCCCAAGGTCTACGCGCCCCGTCGCCGCGCCGGTCCGGCTCGGGAAACTGCCGCGCTCCGCGCTCCGTATAGGTCACCGTTACCGCACTTCACGAGGAAGGGGGACGAAAGAGGACGACCTGGAGGATCGCCCTGCCGATCGTCGCGCTGACGCTCGCCGCGGGCCTCGCCATCGGGACGGCGCTCGGCCACGGGAAGCCCGGCTCGGGGCCCAAGACCTGGACGACCGTCTTCAAGAGCCCGATCGGGATCGAAGGGCTGACGAACGGGCTCGCCTTCGACCGGAAGGGGGCGCTGCTCATTGCGGACACCGCGCGCGGAGCGCTGTGGCGCGTCGAGTTCGACAGGCACGGAACTGTGATGACTCCGACCGGCTGCGACTCGACGTTCACTGCCGACACGCTTTGCCTCGACGCCCTGTTCGTGCAGCACCCGGCCCTCGACGGCGCCGACGGCATCGCGCTGGACCGCGCGGGCAACGTCTGGGTCGACCCGAACGAGCGGAACGCGATCGTCGTCGTCAGCCGCAAGGGCGAGGTGTCCGAGTTCTTCCGCAATCCGGTCGACGCGGGCAACCTCCGGACTGCCGGCCCACTCGAGTTCCCGACGAGCCCGGTCATCGCAGGCCGCAGGCTCTGCACCACGAGCTCCGACGGCAACCGGCGCGACAACTCGCCGAACAGCGCCGGCGAGGCAGCACCCGCGAGCCCGGTCCTGGGGAAGGTGTCGTGCCTCGACCAGCGGCTCAGCGTCCCGGGCGAGCCGCTGCCGGCGAATTGGACGAACCCGGGGGCGCGCCGCCCAGGCGGCGGGCCCTCTGCTGCTACGCAGGCTCGCCGCCGACAAGGGCACGCAGGCTCTCGTGCTCCTCGCGGCAGGCGGGGCAGCCCTCGAGGTGCGCGCGCAGGCCGGGCACGCCGGCGTCCGCGTCGAGCCCCGCGACCTCGAGCTCGACGTAGCGGTCGAGCTCCGCAAAGCACTCGTCGCAGCCGACCTCCGGCCCGCTCGGGCCGAGCAGGCGGGCGAGGGCTTGCTTGCGCTCGGGTCGCTCCATCATCTCTCCTCCAGGGCGGTCAGCGGGAAGCCCGACGCGGCCAGATGCTTGCGGAGCTTCTGTCGCGCGTCGTGCAGGGTCTTGTAGAGGGCGCCCCGGTTGCTCCCACGACGCTCGGCGAGAACGTCGATCGGGACGCCGTTCAGGGCCAGAGCGACGAGCACCTCGCGCTGGTGCGGCGTGAGGGCGGTGGCGATGCCGTCCTGGACGGCGGCGAGGAGAGCGCTTTGCTCGGCCTCCTCGTCGGGCGTCAGGCCATCGACGGCGAACAGCGACCACGTCTCCGGCTCGAGCGGGATCTCGCGGCCCTGCCAGGCGCGGCGGCGCAGCTTCACCGCCGCCTCGAGCAGGGCGAACTTGTACACCCAGGTCGTGAAGCGGCTGGCGCCGCGGAAGTCGTCCAGCCGCTTGAGGACGGAGACGAGCGCGTCGTCGGCCGCCTCGAGGGCGATGTCGTCGAGCTCGTTCCCGCGCAGGTGCGGGTGGGCGGGCCGCCGGCGGGCGACCTCGAAGCGAGCCGCGCGTAGGAGCAGTGCGTGCAGACGGGCGACGGCGTCGTCGTGCGCGGCGCCCGCGCTTCGCAGCTCGCTCAGCCAGCGGCGCGACTCGGGATCGAGCGGTGTCACGGCCGCGGCTCGGACGCCCCGAGCGGGCGGCATGGTCTCCACGCGCACGACCCTAGCAGCAGCCGACGCGTAGCTCATCGGGCGTTCCGGGTGGGCTGGAAGCGCATGTCTCCTTGGTGACCGCCCGCCGCGGTTTCTTACGACCGGTGACGAGACGAGCCCGCCCCGACCTTCGGGGCGGTGACGGCGCAGGCCGGTCGGGCTAGCGGAAGCGGCGTGGGAACTGCTGGACGATGCCGGTCGAGAGCATGTCCGCCATCTCCAGCGCCTGAAGGTGGATCTGGTCGTAGGCGGCGACGTCGGCGGCCCAGTCGCCCTGCAGGCGCGCGAGGACCTCGTTCGTGGTCAGGCGGAGGTGCTCGTGCAGCATCGCCTGCATCTCGTCGAGCTTCCAGGAGCGGGGGTTGGCGCTCGCGAGGAAACCGGCGATCTCGTCGGCGTTCGCCGTCCAGCGGGCCTGCGCATCCGCCACACCCGCCTGGTCGCCGGCCCTCGCCGCTGCGATGAGATCCGCGGCGATCAGGATGTGGTCGCGGAGAAGCCGGGTCAGCTCGTCGCCGGCGGCCTGGCCGTAGAACGGCTCGATCGCATCGCCGATGTCGGTCTGGTTCTGAAGCAGCCGCCCGACCGTCGCCTCGGTGTCGGGCGCGTCGGTCGTGAGGCTGATGATCGCCAGCCGGGTCCACGTGACGTGGTCCTCCCACAGGCGGCGCATGTCGTTGCGAAGGACGAGCTCCTGCTGCGAGATCTTCGCCTTCGAAGCCCGCTTGCCGTTCTCGTGAGCCTGGGCGGCCGGCCCGCCCCAGAGGGCCAACGCGACGAGCGCGGCCAGGAGCGCGACCAGCATCGTAAGCGCGAGCGGCAGCGGCCGCGGCGCCCGAGTCGTGCTCCGCGGCCCGCGGATGTGATCACCCGAGGACATATCGTTCCTCCCCTTTTGCAGTGGACGTCGGAGCCGTTCGTGACGCGCCGCAGCCCGTCCTTACCAGCGAGGGAGGCAGTGCAGGGCGTTCGGCGGCGCTAGATTCGCTCCGGGTCCGGCTCCGGCACGTCCACGTCCGGTTCCTCGGGCAGCGTGTCGGGCTCGGGCGGCGTCACGTCGGGGTCTCCTCCCGGCATGGTGTCGGGCGGCTCCGGTGCGGGGCGCCCCGGCTCCGGATCGGGCTCGAGCGTGGTCACTGCGGTCACCTCCGGTGATCGGTTCTGAGGGCCGCCTACCCGCGCCGACCGGGCGGTAACCGGATGTGCAGGCGGCGCGAAGGCGCTTGCGTCAGCGGGCGCCGCGGACGCCGGGGCCCGTGCGCGGCCCGTCGCTCTCGACCATCGCCGCCCAGACCGCCACCGTGCGAGCCTCGCCCGGCCGGTATTCCAGCCGCTCGGGGGAGTCGACGTCGAGGGAGTCCCCGGCCTGGAGCTCGTAGGCGTCGCCGTCCACCGCCACTTCGAGCGCGCCCTCGAGGACGTAGACGAACACCTCGTGACCGGTCGTCGGAAGGGGACACGTGCCCGACTCCCCGGCCCCCGAGACGACGAAGGCCACGTCGAGGAGCAGGTCCTCGTGCGAGGCGACGCGGACGCCCGGCACGCCCGCCTCGAGGCGGCCCGTGCGCAGGACCGTCTTGCCGACGTTGCTCAGCACCTCGTTGAGCGAGAGGCCGAGGACGCCGACCACGCGCGCGAGGATGGGCAGGGACGGGACGCTCCGCCCGATCTCGATCGACGACAGGTACGAGGTGGAGATGGCCGCCTCGCGCGCCGCCTCCTTGAGCGTGAGGCCGAGCGCGCGGCGCCGCTCGCGAAGGCGCTCGCCCACGCTCGCGCCAAGCTCGGAGGCGAGGCTCATACCACCGGCGGCGCCACGAGCCACAGAATCTCCGCAGGTTCGTCCGACACGACGTCGGTCGACTGTTCCGGGTGCGAGGAGAAATGGAGGTACTCGCCCGGCGACGCGATGCGCTCCTCGCCGTCCACGTTGAAGCGGACCCGACCGTCGAGGACGAGGGCGAAGCGCTCGCCGAACTGGCTGTACGGGCCGACGGAGTCGCCGCGCTCGTACCGCGAGATGAGCGCCGTCATCGCCGCCGCGGGCCCCCTCGCGCTCAGGACCACGTACTCCTCCCGGGACGTCGGCGAGATCCGCAGGCGGTCGGGATCCCCGACGCGTGAGATCCGGACGCCCGAACCTCCGTTGAAGGGGAAGAACGCGGTCATGTCGGTCCCCATCGAGGCGGCGATCGCCGCCAGCGCCGAGATCGAGGGGACGGCCTCGCCCGTCTCGATCTGGGAGAGGTAGCCCGGCGTCAGCCCGGTGTCGTCGGCCACCTCCTCGAGCGTGCGCCGCCTGGCACGGCGAAACTCACGCAGCCTCTTGCCGAGATCGCGGATGACGACGTCCATCGGCCAAGAATAGTGGACCGCCCGGCGGGCATTTCGCTCACGGCAAAACTTCCATGCTGTGGCTTGAAAATTCGGGCAAGGTCCCCGATACTTCTGCGCTGGCCGGGCGGTTTCCCACGCCCCGGACCGGAAGGACTCCCGTCCCCGGGGATTGGGGGGTACGGAGGGGGGAGGAAGAGAGGAGCGCCCGGTACCGGG
>JBOHAK010000002.1:0-5275 GCA_050697795.1 Gaiellaceae bacterium | reverse complement strand
GCCTCGGCCGCGCCGCGGCACGCAAGCCAAGCGGCGGGGCAGGCGAGCGCGACCGGCATGAGCGCGCGCCGCTGGCTGGCGAGGGAGACGCCCGCGCGCGTGCGCGCGAACCAGGCGAGGACGGTTGTCGCCAACACCGACTCGGCGAGGACGACCCAGGCGACCTCCGTGATGCCCCCGGCACGGGCGGCCGCGTAGACCGTCGGCACGAGCAGGACGAGCATGGCGAGCGAGATCCGACCGAGGATCGCCTGGTGCCCGACGGAGTTGAGAAGCCATGCGGTCGTGTTCCGGACCGGCTTCACGGCCGCCCAGATCCCGAGGACGGCGAGCGGCCCGATCATGCCCGCCCACCGCTCCCCGAAGACGACGAGCGCGATCGGCTCGGCGGCGCCGGAGAGCAGGATCCCGAGCGGGCAGGTCACGAAGGCGACAAGCTTGAGCGCAGACAGGAACGGGGGCGTCACGTCCTCGCCACGGTGCCGCATGCGCGCGAAGGCGGGGAAGGTGACCCTGGCGACCGACTCCGCGACGAACCAGGTCGGCAGCTCGCAGAGCCGCACCGCCATCGAGTAGAAGCCGAGCCGGGCAGCTCCTAGCACCCGCCCGACGACCAGGATGTCCACGTTCTGGGCGGCGAAGCCCGTCACCGTCTGGACGAGGAAGCCGCTTCCGTCCCGCACGCCCTCGGCCGCGACCGCCCGGTTCCACGCGGGGCGCACGCGGTAGGGGGCGAGCGCGAGCAGCGCGGTCGCGTAGGCGGCCGCGGCGACGATCTGCGCGGCGACGAGGCTCCACACGCCGGCGCCGAGTGCGGCCAGGACGATCCCGGTGCCGGCATACGTCACCGCCTGCACCATCTGGGCGGCGAAGCGGTTCCGGAACTCGAGCTCCCGCTGCATGAGCGCCTCGTAGAACCAGTTGAGGCCCCCGCTGAAGAAGACCATCACGGAGAGGCCGAGCACGATGTCGTCCAGGCGCGGCTCGGCGAAGGCCCGCGCGGCGAGCGGCGAGAGCGCGGCCATGAGCACGGCGAACCCGGCGCCCATGACGAGGAACATCGTCCGGTACGTCCCCTGCTCGCGCTCGTCGAGGTCCTGCCTGACGACGAAGACGCCCCCGAGCCCGAGGCTCGCCACGAGCCCGAGGAAGATCGAGATCGTGAGCGCGAGCGCGACGAGGCCGAAGTCCTCCGGCTCGAGCAGCCGCGCGAGCACGACGGTCGCCGCGATCTGGACCAGCCGGCTACCGGCCAGCGTCAGGAACGTCCAGGGGATGCCGCGTATCGCTTTCTCTTCCATGCCGCCCTTCTTCGCCACGCCGTCTCTATCCTGACTTCAGCCGATGAAGGAGCCGCGCGCAAGCGTCGTCGTCCGTGCGAAGAACGAGGCGCGGGCGATCGAGCGGACCTTCGGGGCGCTGCGCCGCCAGACCGTCCCGGTCGAGATCGTGGTCGTCGACTCGGGCTCGACGGACGGCACCGTGGAGATCGCCCGCCGCTTCTGCGACCGGCTGGTCGAGATCCCGGCGGAGAGCTTCACGTACGGCCACAGCCTCAACGTAGGCGCCGAGGCCGCAAAGGCGCCGTTCCACTTCTCGCTCTCGGCCCACTGCGTCCCGGAGCGCGACGACTGGGTCGAGCGCTCGCTGCGCCACTACGAGCGCGACGACGTCGCTGGGACGAACGGGATCCAGACGCTGCCCGGGGGCGAGCCGCCGGACGGCGTCTTCTACCAGGACGCGGCTCACGTCCGCGCGCACCTGCTCTGGGGCTTCTCGAACCACGCGTCCTCCTGGCGCGCGGAGGTCTGGCGGGAGTTCCCCTTCGACGCGGAGCTGACGAGCTCGGAGGACCGCAAGTGGGCGCTGGAGGTGACGGAGGCGGGCTGGGTCATCGCCTACGACCCTGCCCTCTGGGTCGACCTCTCGCACCAGTGGGACGGCGGCGCCCTCTTCCAGTACCGGCGGAAGCGGATGGAGACGCGCGGGCTCGCCGAGTTCGCGCCCATGCCTCCGTACCGCCTCCGCGACGCGCTCGGGGACTGGTGGCGTCCTCCGGACGAGCGCCACTCGGCGCTCTTCCACCGGCTCAACTACCGCCGGCTGGCGGGGATCCTGGGGACGTACCGGGGCCTGGCGGCGACGCGCCGCCGCCGAGGCTCCTGAGCCCGCGGGCGAGGCCGCTCCACGTGCCGGCCGTCCGGGCGGCCGCCACGCGGGCGCGGAGCGGCGAGCGGCGCTTGAGCGCGCTCCCGAACATCTTCGCGTCGTCCTTCACCTGCACGAGGAGGAAGAGCGCCGCCCGGAGGTCGCCGGCGCGCAGGTGCTTGGCGCAGAAGGCGGCTCCCCCGAGGTTGTAGCCGTAGAAGAGGCCCGGCAGGACCTCGGGCTCGCGCCACTGCTGGTGCACGATCTCGAAGCGCGGGCTGGACGCGACGCGGTAGCCGCCCTTGAGAAGCCGGTAGGCGAGGTCCATGTCCTCCGCGCCGCGGAAGCTGGAGCCCGGCCCGAGCCGAGGGTCGAACCCGCCCACCTCGAGGAACGCCGCGCGGCGACAGACGAAGTTCGCCGCGTAGCCCACCCGGTTGGGGTGGACCGGCTTGTCCCAGACGCGCGCCTCAGCGATGTGGAAGAGGCTCACGGGGAGGTGCGTGCGGTCGGCGACGAAGCCCGGCGGTTCGTGCACCTCGCCGAAGATCGCGTCGGGAAGGCCGAGGATGCGAAGCTCGGCGCGGATGGAGGCGAGCCAGGAGGGCGCGAACTCGACGTCGTCGTCGAGGAAGGCGACGTAGTCGCCGCGCGCCGCGCCTCCGCCCGCATTTCGGGCGCCCGACGTGGAGGGCGGCTGGTGGGCCAGGCGGCGGACGCGCGCGTCGCCGAGCTCCTCGAGCGCCCGCGCGGTCTCGTCGTCCGCGCTCTGGTCGACGACGAGGAGCTCGAGCGGCACCTCGTCACCCGAAAGGACCGCGCGCACGACCGCGGCCGCCCGAGCGGGCCGGTCGAGCGTCGGGATGACGACCGAGACCGCGACCTCGGCCTCTGGGCCGTTCATTCCCGCTCGCGCAGGGCCGGGAAGAGGATCACGTCGCGGATCGTCTCGCGGCCCGTGAGCAGCATGACGAGCCGGTCGATGCCGAGCCCGAGCCCCCCGGTCGGCGGCATTCCGTACGAGAGCGCCTCGACGTAGTCGGGATCGCCGTGCTCCACGCCGACGTGGCCTGCCTGCGCGGCGAAGCGCTCCGCCTGCTCGTCGGCCTCGGTCAGCTCCGTGTACGCGTTGCCGAGCTCCATGCCGGCGGCGAAGTACTCGAAGCGCTCGGTCACGGCCGGGTCGTCGTCCCTCGTGCGCGCGAAGGGCGAGAGCTCGACCGGGTAGTCGTGGAGGATCGTCGGCTGGATCAGCTCCGGCTCGACGAAGTAGCTGAGCGCGTGGTCGACGAGCAGCGACCACGAGCGGTCGGCGGTCGTGTCCACGCCGCGCGCCTCCAGGCGCGCCCGCAGGTCGCCCTCGTCCCGCGTCCAGAGGCCGAGCTCCTCGAGGGCGTCGACGAGCGTGAGACGGCGCCACGGCGGCGCGAGATCGACCTCCCAGCCGCGGAAGCGCACCTTCGTCGTCCCGAGCGCGTCCAGCGCGACCCCGGCGACGAGCTCCTCGATGCGCACCATCGTGTCGGAGTAGTCGGCGTAGGCCTCGTACCACTCGAGCATGGTGAACTCGGGCTGGTGCTTGTAGGAGACGCTCTCGTTGCGGAAGTCCTTGCCGAGCTCGTAGACCTTCTCGAGCCCGCCGACGATCAGCCGCTTGAGGTAGAGCTCGGTGGCGATCCGCAGGTAGAGGTCGGCGTCGAGCTCGTTCGAATGCGTGACGAACGGCTCCGCGAAGGCGCCGCCGTAGCGGGGCTGGAGGATCGGCGTCTCGACCTCCACGAAGCCGGCCTCGTCGAGGCGCCGGCGGATGGACGCGACGATGCGGCTCCTGAGCACGAAGTCGCGCCGCGTCTCCTCGTTGACGAGCAGGTCGAGGTAGCGCTTCCTGTAGCGCGTCTCGGCGTCGACGAGCCCGTGGTAGGTATCCGGAAGCGGGCGCTCGATCCTGGCGAGGAGCTCGAGCCCGTCCACCGCGAGCGACGGCTCCCCGCGCCTCGTCTTCGCCGGCTTGCCGACCGCGCCGACGACGTCGCCCAGGTCGAGGGCCACCTCGCCCGCGCGATCGGCGGAGCAGAGGAGCTGGATCTGCCCGGAGCGGTCGACGAGGTCGAGGAAGGCGAGCTTCCCGTGCCCGCGGCGGCCCAGCACCCGCCCGGCCAGTCGCCGCGTCTCGCCGCCCTCCTCCCCGGCCGCGAGCGCGTCGGCCTCCACCCGCACGGCGGCGATCTCGTCCCGGTCGGGAAAGCGTTTGGGCAGGACGAGCGCCGTCATCGCGGCGAGTCTAGTGCCGTGCGCGACGCCAGGACTGTGGGCGGGTAGACAGCCAGACGGAGCAGGCCGAAGCCTACGCCGCCTGGATATCCATGATCTTGTACTTGAGCGAGCCGCGCGGGGCCGTGACCTCGACGGTCTCGCCCTTCTTGCGGCCGATGATCGCCTTGCCGACCGGAGACTCGTTCGAGAGCTTCTGCTCGGCGGGGTTCGCCTCGGCCGAGCCGACGATCGTGTACTCGATCGTCTCCTTGGCGTCCACGTCGCGCAGACGCACGCGGGTGCCGACGCTGACCACGTCGGTCGTGATCTCGTTCTTCGCGATGACACGGGCGTTCTTGAGGCGCTCCTCGAGCGTCGCGATGCGGTGCTCCAGCATCGCCTGCTCGTTCTTGGCGTCGTCGTACTCGGAATTCTCCGCGATGTCACCGAACTCGCGCGCCTGCTTGATGCGCTCGGCCACCTCACGACGCTTCACGGTGGAGAGGTGCTCGATCTCCTCCTTGAGCTTCTTGTGACCCGCGGGAGTGAGAATCACTTCCTTCACGACCATTCCTCCGTTACCCCCAGACAAGACAAATGCGGCGCCCGGCTGGCGCCGCTGTGCGGCGGTCATTGTAGCCAGTCCGTCAAGGGACGACCGTTCGCGCGAGGGCTACGATCTCCTCTCATGCCCGTGGACATCCAGTCGCCGTGGCGCATCCGCGACGTCGAGATCCCGACCCGGGTCGTCCTCGCCCCGATGGCGGGCGTCAGCGTGCAGGCTTTCCGGCGGCAGGGCCGGCGGTTCGGCGCGGGGCTCGTCTGCTCGGAGATGGTGAGCTGCGCCGGGCTGCAGCACGGGAACGAGCGGACG
>JBOHAK010000001.1:0-7755 GCA_050697795.1 Gaiellaceae bacterium | reverse complement strand
GCCACGCGCCACACGCTCGATGTCCACGTCGCCCCACGAGAGGACGTCGACCTCGAGCTCCGTCGGCTCCAGCGGGCGAGCGAGGCCTGGGAGCGCGCCGCCCTCGTCGAGGAGGAGTTCGACCGCGACGACGAGGAGGAGGGTGACGACCTCGAGGCCGAGGACGGCGTCTCCGACGCGCCGCTCGTCCGGCTCGTCAACTCGATCATCCTCCAGGCGGCCGAGGACGGGGCCAGCGACCTCCACTTCGTCGCGCAGGACGACGCGCTCGTCGTGCGCCTGCGCGTGGACGGCGTCCTCCACGAGGTGCAGCGCATCCCGAAGCGGCTCGCCCCCGGCGTGACGACGCGCCTCAAGGTGCTCGCGAAGCTCGACATCGCCGAGCGGCGGAAGCCGCAGGACGGCCGTATCTCCCTGAACGCGAAGGCCGCGGGGCGGCTCCTCGACATCCGCGTCGCGGTGCTCCCGACGGTCGAGGGCGAGGGCGTCGTCATGCGCCTCCTCGACAAGTCGAAGCGCCCGCCGACTCTCTCCGAGCTGGGCCTCTCCGACGAGATGCGCGCCGACTTCGAGGAGATCATCCGGAAGCCGACGGGAGCCCTCCTCGTGACAGGGCCGACGGGCTCCGGTAAGTCGACGACCCTGTACGCGTCGCTGAACGAGATCAACCGGCCGGAGGTGAACGTGATCACCGTCGAGGACCCGGTCGAGTACCGCCTCGCCGGCCTGAACCAGGTGCAGGTGAACCCGCGTGCAGGCCTCACATTCTCCGCGGCGCTGCGCTCGATCCTCCGCTCCGACCCGGACGTGGTGATGGTCGGCGAGGTGCGTGACGCGGAAACCGCCAAGATGGCGATCGAGGCTGCCCTCACCGGTCACTTCGTCCTCTCGACGCTGCACACGAACGACGCCCCGAGCGCGCTGACGCGGCTCAACGAGATGGGCGTCGAGCCGTTCCTGACCGGCTCCGCGGTCACCGCCGTGCTCGCCCAGCGCCTCGCGCGGAAGCTGTGCACGCACTGCTGCGAGATGTACATGGCGACGCAGCAGGAGATGCTCGAGGCGCGGTTCACGCCGGAGCAGGCGGCGGCTGCCGACGGCGTCGGGCTCTACCGCAAGCGCGGCTGCCCGCGCTGCAACCAGACGGGCTACAAGGGCCGGATCGGCGTCTACCAGCTCATGGTGATGAGCGAGGAGCTCGGCCGCCTCGCCTCCCAGCACGCGAGCCGCGAGGACCTGGAGCGCGCCGCCCTCGACATGGGTATGAAGACCCTCTGGGACGACGGCCTGGCCAAGGTCACCTCGGGCCTGACGTCCCTGGAAGAGCTCGCCCGCGTCCTCGTCTAGCAGGGCCACGCCCGCGGCAGCCACGCCGGGGTCAGACCCCGGCATGGCTCATCGGGACATGCCGGGAAGCGTCACGCCATCGCCCTCGACGAACCGGACGAACGACCTCCGCGCCCGCTTGTAATCGCGGCCGAAGGGCTCCAGGATCGCCTGGACGTCGACGAACGGCGGAGAGGGCCGACCCTCGGCGATGGCGGGGTAGCTGCTCCAGCGCCAGGCCCGTGCCGTCGCGGCCAGGCCGGCGCAGACGGGATTCAACGCGAGGTAGCGGGAGAGCTCGGCGAGATGCGGATCGCTCTCGACCAGAACGGCGTGGAACCGCCCCTGGAAGAGATGGCCGTCGGTGCCGTGGAGGAAGTTGAAGTGGTGCGCGTATTCACCGTTCAGGCCTTGCATCCCGGACGACAGGTCGGCGTCCGGGGTCTCGACGACGAGGTGGTAGTGGTTCGGCATCAGGCAGTAGCCCCGGCATCTCCAGCGGCGGCGAGCGCAGATGATCGCGAGCATCTCGAGGAAGAACTCCCGGTCGCGGCGGTCGACGAAGACCGGCTGTCGGCGATTGCCCCGCGAGGTGACGTGGTAGACGCCGTTCGGGATGCTGACACGCGGTGGACGGGGCACTTCTCCGAGCCTAGCCCCCAGGTTCGACCCCCTCCGAGAGATGGGGTTGAACCGTGACGCTCCCGCTCGCCTTTCGCGACACGTCGGGGTCAGACCCCGCCACGTCCTGCCCGGCCTCGTCCGTGGCCCGTCCACGAAGGCCACGTCGGGGTCAGACCCCGACACGGCCGGCTAGGTCACGTCGCAGCCGAGGTATTCCAGGATGGTGACGGTCTCGCGGATGAAGGTGTCCGCGTCGTCCCGGGTGCCGAAGCGGTAGGGGCCCGGGCGGAGGGGCTCCACCCGCAGGCCGCCTAGCGGGTAGACCTCGCACTCGACGAGGTACGTGCCCGCCTCCTCGGCGTAGCGCATGCGGACGAGCTCGCGGTTGTCCTTGCGCGCGGAGCGGAGGGCGAGCTCCTGCGGCTCGGCGGGCTCCGCCGGCGCGCTCATCGCAGCGCGTTCTCGACGGCTTGGGCGACCGTCTGGCGATCGGCGAAGCGGTCGAAGCGGGCGGCCAGCTTGGGGGCGGGGCCGCGGACGAAGACGAGGATCGCCGGCGCCTCGAGCACGTCGTAGCGCTCGGCCAGCTCGGAGACCTGCCCGTTCGCCTTCACGTTCACCGGGAGGAACGCCGCGCCGGTGTCGAGCGCGGCCGAGCGCGTCTCGAGGACGGTCGTGCCGTCGAGGCCGCTCGTGGGCGTGTAGAAGAGGACGACGGCGGAGCGCTTGAAGTAGAGGGCCCACTCGAGCGCGACGGCGGGCGGCATCTTCGCGTGGCCGCCCTTCGCCCGCTCGGCGCTCCGCGTGGCATCGCCCAGCTCGATCTCCCTCGCGCACTTGCGCGCACCGAGCCGCCGCATCTCCGCCTTCCAGCCGTCGCCGGCCGAGTTCCGATCGACGACGCGCAGGAAGCGCTCGAAATCGTGGGCCCGGAAGGCCTTGAGCGCCGAGCGGCCGAGCGCGGTCTCGCGCACCGACGCCGCGCGGAGCGCGACGACGGCAGCCTTCTCGCCGCGTGGCCAGCCGACCCGCGCGAACGCCTTGTCGAAGGTCGCCGAGGTCTTCACCAGCGCCTTCAGCAGGCTCTCGAGCTCCTTCGGCGTGGGGTGCTCGCGGAGGGCCATCCCCTCGAGCTCGGAGACCGCCGTGGCGCAGAGCGCGTTCATCTCGGCGGCCCACGCCTTCCGCCCGACCGCGCCTGCCGCCTTCGGCTTCGCCGGCGCGGCCTCGGTCGTCGTGGGCGGGAGCGGCTCCGATGCCGGCTCGGGCGCCTGCCCGAAGGCGTACGCGCCGAAGCCCGCGCCGAGCAGCCCGAGGACGGCGAGGGGGAGGAGCACGCGGAGACGAAGCTGCTGCCGCATTCCACGTTCCCTATCGGCACCCGCACGCACCCGCTTAAGCAGAAGGGGCGCGGTCTCCCGCGCCCCTTCCGGAACCGTTCCGAAGCCTGTCTAGCAGGCGCCGGAGGCGATGTCCGCAGCCGGGCCCGCCTTGTTGTACGTGGCCTGGCCGACGGTGCTCTCGACGCAGTACGACGACGCCGTCGCGCGGACGACCTGGACGTTCTTGATGCCCGCGTCGTAGCTGGACTTCAAGATCGCCGACGTCAGGGTCGAGTAGGTGTTGCGGTCGGCGTAGAACGCCTCCACACCCGGGATCGAGGCGCGGACGTTCGCCTGAGCGGCCGACCGCTCCGCGCGGGCGCGGAAGCTGAGGTACGACGGGATCGCGATGGCGAGCAGGATCCCGATGATGATGATCACGACGAGGAGCTCGATGAGGGTGAAGCCCCCTTCTTTCTCCGAGACCGTGATCCGATTCCTGAGCCTCTGAATCATGAGCGGACTCCTTCCGTTACGAGCGATGACGTACATAGGCGTGCAGTGGCTCACGGGCTGGTATCGGCTTCCGGAAGCGGCCGGGAATCCCCTCGTTTGAGGGATTTTCCAGCCCCCTTCAGGAATGCCGACCGCCTGCCGATAGCTCCGTGCGGGAACACCCATGGAACCCGTCTCGCAACCGACCCCTCAGCCCGTTCCAGAGCCCGTAGAGCCGGCCGCCCCTGCGGCGCAGCCCAAGCGGTCCGCGACCTCGATCGACGAGCTGCTCGAGCAGGTCGTCGTCCGCGGCTCCTCCGACCTCCACGTCACGGTCGGAAGCGAGCCGGTCGTCCGCGTCAACGGGCGGCTCGAGCGCCTCGTGGAGTTCAACCGCCTGAGCCCCGAGGACACGCAGCGGATGCTCTACCGCATCCTCTCGACCGAGCAGCAGAAGCACTTCGAGATCAAGCGCCAGATCGACATCTCGTACTCGATCCCCGGCCTCGCGCGCTTCCGCGTCAACGTCTACTTCCAGCGCGAGAGCCTGGGCGCGGCCTTCCGCCTCATCCCTGCGGAGCTGAAGACGCTCGAGCAGCTCGGCCTTCCGCCGGTGCTCAAGGAGTTCACCTCGAAGCCGCGTGGCCTCGTGCTCGTGACGGGCCCCACCGGCTCGGGCAAGTCGACGACGCTCGCGGCGGTGATCGACGAGATCAACCGCACGCGCGACGACCACATCATGACCATCGAGGATCCGATCGAGTTCCTCCACCGCCACAAGCGCTGCATCGTCAACCAGCGCGAGATCGGCCCCGACGCCTCGAGCTTCGCGGAGGCCCTCCGCGGCGCGCTCCGCCAGGACCCCGACGTGATCCTGCTCGGCGAGATGCGCGACCTCGAGACGATCGCGACCGCCCTGACCGCGGCGGAGACCGGCCACCTCGTCTTCGCGACGCTCCACACGCAGGACGCGCCGTCGACGGTCGACCGCCTCATAGACGTCTTCCCCGCCGCCCAGCAGGAGCAGGTGCGCGTCCAGATCGCGAGCACGCTCCAGGGGATCGTCACCCAGACCCTTCTCCCGACGATGGACGGGCTCGGACGGGTCGCGGCCCTGGAGATCCTCCTGCCCGACGACGCCGTCCGGAACCTCATCCGCCAGGCGAAGGTCGAGCAGATCTACTCGGTCATGCAGACGAACACCTCGCGCGGGATGCAGACGCTCGAGCAGGCGCTGCTCGACCTCGTCCGGCGCGGGAAGATCTCGAAGGACCTCGCCCTCATGCGCTCCAGCAAGCCGGACCAGCTCAAGGGCCTGCTCCAGCGGCACGGCCTCCTCGCGGCCGACGACGATGCCCCCGCAGGCGGCCTGCGGGTGGCCGGGAGCTAGGGGAGCGCCTCGGTGGGCAAGCAGATCGTCGGCCTCAAGCTCGGCGCCTCGCGACTGACCGCCGCGCGGCTCGAGGTGAACGGCTCCGTGGAGCTCCTCCAGCTCGCGGAGTCGCCCCTGCCGCAGGGCGTCATCGCCGGCGGCGAGGTGCGCGACATCCCCGCGCTCGCCGACGCCCTGAAAGAGTTCTTCAAGCGCCACAAGCTGCCCAAGCGGAACGTCCGCATCGGCGTGGCGAACAACCGCATCGGCGTCCGGACGATCGAGGTCGCCGGCATCGAGGATCCCAAGCAGCTTGCGAACGCGGTCCGCTTCCGCGCGCAGGAGGCGCTGCCGATCCCGATCGACGAGGCCGTGCTCGACTTCCAGGTGCTCTCGGAGAACGCGAACGCGGACGGCCAGCTCGTGCGGCGCGTCCTCCTCGTCGTCGCCTACCGCGACCTCATCGCGGCGTACACCGAGGCTTGCCGGCTCGCCGGCGTGCGCCTCGCCGGGATCGACCTCGAGGCCTTCGCGCTTCTCCGCGCGCTCACGCCGGCGGGCCCGGCGCCCGAGCTCGCCGCCGACCGGAGCGCGCTCGTGGCGGTCTCGGTCGGCTCGGAGCGCAGCGTCCTGGCGGTCTCCGACGGTCTGAGCTGTGAGTTCACCCGCATCCTCGACTGGGGCGGGAACTCGCTCACGGTCGCGGTCGGCCGCGCGCTCGAGCTCGAGCTGGAGGAGGCCGAGCGCCTCAAGATCGAGCTCGCGCTCCAGGGCGACGCCGTGCCGGAAGGACTTGCGCCGGAGCGCGCCGTCCAGGCGCGCGAGGCGCTCGTGAGCGCGCTCCAGGCCTTCGGTCGCGAGCTCGTCTCCTCACTTCAGTTCTACCAGGGCCAGCCGGACTCTCTCGGCATCCGCGAGATCGTGCTCGCGGGCGGGACCGCCCGCCTCGCCGGCCTCGCATCCGAGCTCCAGCGCCTGGTCGGCGTCCCCGTGCGCGTGGGCGACCCGCTCGTCGGCGTCGCGGTTGGCAAGAAGCTCCGCGGCGACGCCCCCAGCCCCTCGCACGCGGTCCCGATCGGCCTCGGGATGGCGCTCTGATGGATCTCAACAAGGAGATCAAGCTCGGGGACCTCTTCCGCCGACGGGCGAAGACGGCGGGCGACGAGGTCGCCGCCGGGCCCGAGCGGGAGAAGCCGACGAAGGAGCGCCGCGCGCTCTTCTCCCGCCCGCCCCGCGAGAAGAAGGAGAAGACGCCCAAGCAGCCCAAGGCCGAGAAGAAGCCGAAGGAGCCGCGCGGCCGGCGGGCCAAGGCCCCGGCCGTGGAGGAGCGCCCCGCCGTGGAGCTTCCGCGGATCCCGCTCATGCGGGCCTTCAACCTCATGCCGGGGGAAGAGGCGCGCGAGAAGAAGAGCGGCCGCGCCGGCCTTCCGCAGATCGCCGTGGCCCTCCTCGGCGTCCTCGTCTTCGCGGGCCTCGCCGGCGGCTACCTCTTCACGGGCGCGGGCGTGACGTCGAAGCAGAGCGAGCTCGACGATCTGCGCGCCCAGCTGGCCGAGCTCGAGGTGCCGGCCGAGAAGCCCGACCAGGGCGCCGACGCGGCAGCCGTCGCGGAGGGCCAGGCGCGCACGACCGCCCTCGCGACCGCGCTCGCCAGCCGCATCGCGTGGGACCGCGTCCTGCGGGAGGTCTCGCTCGTCGTTCCCGACGGCGTCTGGCTGACCCAGCTCACTGCGACCACGCCGAATGCCGCGGCGGGCGGCGCCGCGGCCGTCGCGCCGGCGATCGCGGCCGGCGCGAGCCCGAATACGCTCGCGGCCACCGGCTTCGCCACGAACCAGGAAAGCGTCGCGGTCCTCCTCGCGCGCTTCGAGACCATCCCGGAGCTCACGTCCGTCCAGCTCCTGTCCAGCACGCGCGTCGACGGCGACACCGGGCGCGTCTACCAGTTCTCGATCCAGGCCGGCGTCGACCCGCTCGGAGCCCCGGCGTCGTGAAGCGCCAGATCCCCATCGCGCTCGTCATCGCGCCGGCGCTCCTGATCGTCGCCGCCGTCGGCTTCTTCCTGCTCGTCAAGCCGAAGATGGACGAGAGCTCGAGCCTCGACGAGCGGATCGTCGAGTTCCAGGGGAAGGTGGACGTGGCCCTGGCCGCCCAGCGGCAGGCGACGCCCGGCGAGAGCATCAAGGTCGCCGACCTCTTCCGGCTGACGAAGGCGATGCCCGAGTCGACCGACATGGCGGGGGTCATCCTCGAGCTCAACTCGGTCGCGGAGAGCTCCGGCGTGGAGTTCGTCTCGATCAGCCCCGCGGCGCCGGTCGCCGCCCCGGCCGGCTACCAGTCGGTTCCCATCAAGCTCACCTTCGAGGGGAACTACTACGACCTCACCGACTTCCTCTTCCGCCTCCGGAACCTCGTCATCGTGCGGGACGGCGAGCTCGAGACGGCCGGGCGCCTGTTCACGCTGGACGGGCTCGACCTGGTCGAAGGCACGCTCGGGTTCCCACAGGTGCAGGCCGGGCTGACGGTGAGCGCCTACACGTTCGCCCCAGGCGCCGTGCCCGCGCCGGGAGCCGCGCCTGCGCCGGCCGCGCCGACGCCGCCCCCCGCGACCACGAC